>NZ_JBFBFU010000030.1:0-1013 GCF_040684355.1 Kitasatospora sp. NPDC091276
GGTTACATTCCGAACCCGGAAGCTAAGCCTTACAGCGCCGATGGTACTGCAGGGGGGACCCTGTGGGAGAGTAGGACGCCGCCGAACAATTATTCAAGGCCGCGGCCCCAGCGACTCGCTGGGGCCGCGGCCTTTTTGTGTTTTGCGAACGAGTAGTACCCCGGCAGGCCGGGACCTTCGCCCAGGCGGAGTGTTCCGGGATGTCGGACAATGGAGATGGTGCGCGGCCAGGAGGCCGGCGCCGAAACCGCGTGACGGCAGCGGAGTTGCTCAGTCCGCGGTGGAGCTGAAGCAGCAGAAGGAGTCACCACGATGTCGAACCAGCCCCAGGACCGTCCCGAGCGTCGATCGGACGACGGCCGAGGCTACGAGCCCCGGTCCCGTGGGGGCTGGTCGAACGACCGTGGCGGCGCCCGTCGGGACGACCGTCAGGGCGGCGGCGGCTTCCGCCGTGACGACCGCCCCTCGGGTGGTGGTTTCAACCGTGACGACCGTCCGCGTCGTGACGACCGTCCGTCCGGTGGCGGTTTCAACCGCGACCGCGACGACCGCGGTGGCTTCCGTCGTGACGACCGTCCTTCTGGTGGCGGTTTCAACCGTGACCGTGGGGACCGTCCCTCGGGTGGTTTCAACCGCGATGACCGTGGTGGCGACCGTGGCGGCTTCCGTCGTGACGACCGCCCGTCCGGTGGCGGTTTCAACCGCGACCGTGGGGACCGCCCGTCCGGTGGTGGCGGTTTCCGTCGCGATGACCGTCCGGGTGGTTTCAACCGTGACCGTGACGACCGTCCGCGTCGTGACGACCGTCCGTCCGGTGGCGGTTTCAACCGCGACCGCGACGACCGCGGTGGCTTCCGTCGTGACGACCGCCCCTCGGGCGGTGGTTTCAACCGTGACCGTGGGGACCGTCCCTCGGGTGGTTTCAACCGCGATGACCGTGGTGGCGACCGTGGCGGCTTCCGTCGTGACGACCGCCCCTCCGGTGGCGGCTTCAACCGCGACCGTGGCGACCG
>NZ_JBFBFU010000030.1:1111-111320 GCF_040684355.1 Kitasatospora sp. NPDC091276
CGCCCGTCGGGTGGTTTCAACCGCGATGACCGTGGTGGCGACCGTGGCGGCTTCCGTCGCGACGACCGCCCCTCCGGTGGCGGCTTCAACCGTGACCGTGGCGACCGCCCGTCGGGTGGTTTCAACCGCGATGACCGTGGTGGCGACCGTGGCGGCTTCCGTCGCGACGACCGCCCCTCCGGTGGCGGCTTCAACCGTGACGACCGTCCGCGTCGTGACGACCGTCCGTCCGGTGGCGGTTTCAACCGCGACCGCGACGATCGTGGCGGCTTCCGTCGTGACGACCGCCCCTCCGGTGGCGGTTTCAACCGTGACCGTGGGGACCGCCCGTCGGGTGGTTTCAACCGCGATGACCGTGGTGGCGACCGCGGTGGCTTCCGTCGTGACGACCGCCCCTCCGGTGGCGGTTTCAACCGCGACCGCGGCGACCGCCCGTCCGGTGGTGGCGGTTTCCGTCGCGATGACCGTCCGGGCGGCTTCAACCGTGACCGTGACGACCGTCCGCGTCGTGACGACCGTCCGTCCGGTGGCGGTTTCAACCGCGACCGCGACGACCGCGGTGGCTTCCGTCGTGACGACCGTCCTTCCGGTGGCGGTTTCAACCGTGACCGCGGCGACCGCCCGTCGGGTGGTTTCAACCGCGATGACCGTGGTGGCGACCGCGGCGGCTTCCGTCGTGACGACCGCCCCTCCGGTGGCGGCTTCAACCGCGACCGCGGCGACCGTCGGGACGACCGCGGCGGCTACCGCGGCAACCGCGATGACCGCCGTGACGACCGGGGCGGCTACGACGACCGTCGTGGCAACTACGAGCCCGTCAAGCGCCTGCCGATCCCGGAGGACGTCACCGGCTTCGAGCTGGACGGGGACGTGCGCCAGGAGCTCAAGAGCCTTCCCAAGACGCTCGCGGACGACGTCGCCCGCAACCTGGTGATGGTGGCCCGCCTGCTCGACACCGAGCCGGAGGAGGCCTAC
The DNA here is from genome assembly GCF_040684355.1 of Kitasatospora sp. NPDC091276. Taxonomy (NCBI): domain Bacteria; kingdom Bacillati; phylum Actinomycetota; class Actinomycetes; order Kitasatosporales; family Streptomycetaceae; genus Kitasatospora; species Kitasatospora sp. NPDC091276. Next base: position 2,087 of record NZ_JBFBFU010000030.1, read on the forward strand.
CAGTTCTCCCGCGTCGCGCTCCGCCTGGCCTCCCGCGTGGCCGCCGTCCGTGAGGCGGCCGGTTTCGCCTCGTACATGACGCAGCGGTACTCCGAGGCGCTGACCGAGTTCCGTGCCGCCCGTCGGATGACCGGCCGCGCGGACCTGTGGCCCGTGATGGCCGACTGCGAGCGCGGTCTGGGCCGTCCGGAGCGGGCACTGGCGATGGCCGGTGAGCCCGAGGTGAAGCAGCTGGACAAGGCTGGCCAGGTCGAGATGCGCCTGGTGTCCGCCGGCGCCCGCTCCGACATGGAGCAGTTCGACGCGGCCGTGGTGACCCTGCAGAGCCCGGAGCTGGCCTCCAGCGCCGTGCACCCGTGGACCGCGCGTCTTCGGTACGCCTACGGCGAGGCGCTGATCGCGGCCGGCCGTGGCGACGAGGCCCGTGACTGGTTCGCGAAGGCGGCCGAGGCCGACACCGACGGCACGACGAACGCGGCGGAGCGCCTGGCCGAGATCGACGGCGTGGAGTTCGTGGACGCGCTCGACCCGGAGATGGCCGAGGAGGAGTCCGAGCAGGCCGACGCCCCGGCGAAGAAGCGCGGCGGCGAGGCCTCCGACGACCGCGTCATCTTCGAGGACGAGGAGGACGTCGAGGAGTACTACGACGAGGACGACCTCGAGATCGACGAGGAGTTCGACGGCGTGGTGCCCGCGCGCGCCGCCGAGGCCAAGGACGAGGCCAAGGACGAGGCGAAGGCTGACGCCGAGGCCAAGGGCGACGCCCGCAGCTGAGCGGCTCCGACCGACGAGTGAGGCCCTGCCCGCTTCCCCTGGAATCCCAGGGGAAGCGGGCAGGGCCTCTTCGCGTTCCGGCGGGGAACCTAGCCCAGTTCGAGGTTGCGCAGCACCAGTCCGGTGGCCGGCTTCGGCCCGAAGGAGGTGGACTTGCGCGGCATGGTGACGCCCTGTTCGGCGAGCCTGCGGACCACGCTCTCCCGGACCGGGTGCAGCAGGACGGCGGTGCCGCCGGTGCGTGCGGCCTCCTGCTCGGCGGCTGCGGCGGTGTGCAGGTAGCCGATGTCGTCCGGGCCGTCGGGGACGTGCCAGGTGCGGTCGAGCAGGGTGGCGTGCAGGACGGTGGCGTCCAGGTGGCGCCACTCCTCGGGCCGGTCGTGCGGCACGGTGGCGTCGAGCAGTGCCTCCTCGGGCTCGCCGAGCAGCCAGTACACGCCGTCCCCGCCGGTCAGTATGAAGCCGTTGCCGCCGTGCCGTTTCTGTTCGGCGAGCGCCTGGAGGGCGGCGGTCAGCGGGCCGGGGACCTCCTTGACCTTCCACTGGTCGCCGAGCCTCTCCAGTGCCTCGGCCACGGGCAGCCGGTACAGCACCCGGTGGATGGCCCGGACCCGCAGCGGGTAGCGGGCGGTGTCCACCAGGAGCACCAGGCCGCGGTCCCAGGGGCTGCGCGGCAGGTGGCGGTGCTCGCGCTGGAGGCGGAGGTACATCTCCCAGCGGTGGTGGCCGTCGGCGATCAGGGCCCGGCAGGTGGCGAGGTCGCGGCTGATCTCGGCGATCTCGGCGGGGTCGGCGACGGCCCAGAGGCGGTGGTGGGTGCCGTCGCTGGTGGCCGTGGAGAGCAGCGGCTCGCCCTGGACGGTCCGTTCGATGACGCCGGAGGCGCCGCCGCCGCCGCGGTAGGTGAGCAGCAGCGGTTCGAGGTTGGCCCGGGTGGTGCGCATCAGGCCGACCCGGTCGGCGACCGGCCGCGGCATCACGTCTTCGTGGGGGAGGACCACGCCGGCCTCGCGACCGCTCACCGCGAGGGCGCCGATCAGCCCGCGTTGGAGCAGTTCGGGGGAGTCCCCGGTGGCGGGCACGCGCTGCTCGTAGACGTAGAGCGCGGGCGCCGCGTCGGCGGCGAGGATCCCCTCGCGCTGCCAGGCGGCCAGGAGCCGGGCGGCGTGCCGGTACTTGGTGTCGCGGTCGGGCCGGTCGCCGGCGTCCTCGGGCTCGGGCCTGGGCAGGATCAGCCGGACCACGTTGTGCGGGTCGGCGGTCTCCAGGTCGAGCCGGCGGCCGGGGTCGACGACGTCGTACGGCGGTGACATGACCGCGGCCAGGGCGCCGACCCGATCGGGGACGTAGCGCAGGCCTCGGAAGGGTGACAGGGACAGGCCTGCGGTGGCGACGTGCCCGGGATCGCCGGGGCCGCCCTCGGGAGTCTCGACTCCGTCTTCTGCACTGGGTGTGCTCATTCTGGGCATCGTAACCGGGTACGCGTTGTTGAGAGATCGGAATACCCGTGCTGACCTGTGGGACGGGTGTGCGACCGAGGGCGAGGTACCGCATGGACGACGGGCAGGAACGGCTGGACGGCAGCGGCCCGGCCGAGCAGGGTGGGCCGGCCGGCGCCGGCGGCGGGGGCGCTCCGGCGCACGGCGGGGTGCCGGCGCAGGGGCGTTCCGGCGAGCCGACCGGGGACGTGTACGACTGGTTCCGGCGCGGCGGCAGGCTGCTGGCCCAGGGCAACCCGGCGGCCGCCGAGCAGCTGCTGGTCCGGGCGGCGGCGGCCGAGCCGCAGTCGCGCAGCATCCGGGAGACGCTGGCGCGGGCCCAGTTCGACACCGGTTCGTACGCGGCGGCGCTGGAGAACTTCCGGGCCGTCGCGCTGGCCGATCCGTCGGACGACTACGCTCAGTTCGGGTGGGGCGTCGCGGCGGCCCGGCTGGGCGACTTCGAGACGTCCGCCGAGCACCTGGCGCTGGCCGTGGCCATGCGGCCGGGCACCGAGCACTACCAGGCGGCGCTGCGGCAGACCAGGGCGACCCTGGCGGCCCGCGCCGGGGCGTTCGGCCCGTTGCTGCCCGGGGCACCCGGGTACCTGGCGCCCCCGCCGGGTCCGGACGGGGCGCCGACGGGCGACGCCGGTGCGGACGACGAGGTCTGACCGGCTCGGGGCCCACCCGCTCAAGGGCCCACCGGCTCAAGGGCCACCCGCTCGGGGGCACCCGAGGAAGCGAACGACGCAGTGAATGAGGTAGCGCAGCCATGACCGAGACGGCCACCACCGTGCGACGGACCGCCCCCGGCGGCAGCGAGCAGCCGCTGACCGAGGCGTACGACACGGCGCTGCTGGACCTGGACGGCGTGGTCTACGCGGGCCCGCACGCGATCGAGCACGCCGTGGACGCGCTGGCCGCCGCCCGGACGGCCGGGATGCGGCTCGCGTACGTGACCAACAACGCCTCCCGCCCGCCGCGGGTGGTGGCCGAGCACCTGACCGGGCTGGGCGTGCCGGCCGAGCCGGCCGACGTGATCAACTCGGCGCAGGCGGCCGCCCGGGTGGTCGCCGAGAAGGTGCCGGCCGGGGCGAAGGTGCTGGTCGTGGGGGGCCCGGGGCTGGAGGAGGCGCTGGCCGAGCGCGGGCTGGTCGCCGTCCGCTCGCTGGCCGAGGAGCCGCTCGCGGTGGTCCAGGGCTACGACCCGTCGGTCGGCTGGGCGCAGCTGGCGGAGGCCGCGTACGCGGTGCAGCAGGGGTTGCCGTGGGTGGCCTCCAACACCGACCTGACCATCCCGACCGCGCGCGGCATCGCGCCCGGCAACGGGACGCTGGTGGCGGCGGTGCGGGCCGCCGCCGGGGTGGACCCGGTGGTGGCGGGCAAGCCGCAGCCGCCGATGCACCGGGAGACCGTGCTGCGGACCGGCGCGCGGCGGCCACTGGTGGTCGGCGACCGGCTGGACACCGACATCGAGGGCGCGTTCAACGGCGGGGTGGACAGCCTGCTGGTCTTCACCGGGGTGACCACCCCGGCGCAGCTGCTGGCGGCCCCGGCCGAGCACCGGCCGACCTACCTGTCGGCGGACCTGCGCGGGCTGCTGGAGCCGCACCCGGCGGTCACGACCGGGGCGGACGGCTTCGGTTGCGGCGGCTGGGTCGCGTCGGCCGCCGGTGGCGTGCTGCGGCTGGACGGCGGCGGGGACCGCTGGGACGGTCTGCGGGCGCTGTGCGCGGCGGCGTGGACGGCGCTGGACGCGGACGGCGCACCGGCCGACGGGCGCAAGGCCCTGGCCGAGCTGGGGTTCTGAGCCGCCGCGCGGCGCTCAACACGAGGGCGGTCGGGTCCGGAGCACTCGGGTCCGGAGCGCTCGGGTCCAAGAGGGAAGGACCACGGCGGCCGGGTTCAGAGCAGGGTGCGCAGCCGCAGCAGATCGCGGAAGCTCGCCTCCAGCCGGATCCGGCCGCCCGCCCAGGCGGACGCGAAGTTGAGCCCGCCGAAGACCACGGCGACCAGGTCGTCGCTGCTCATGGTGAGCCGGATCGCCGCCTTCTCGGCCGGGGCGCCGGGGGCCGAGGCGAGGTCGTGGATCCGGCCGTCGCGCAGTTGGCCGGTGAAGGTCAGGTCGAGGTCGGTGATCCGGCAGCTGAGCGAGCGGTCGAGAGCGGCCGCCTTGCGGACGTCACCGGTGGACTTCGCCATGTTCCGGCTGAGCTGTTCCAGTGCCTCGCGGCACTCCTCGGCGTTGGCCATGGCGGTGGTTCCCCTCCCTGGGTTCCCTGGTGGTTGCGGCAGGTGACGGCGATGGTCCCTGCCGGGCCACGGTACCGCAGGCGGGTTTTGGCGGTAGCGTCGTCCGTGGGATGCCCGGATCGGCCCGGGCACCGACGGCGACGGAGCGATGCGCGCAGGCGCTAAGGAGGCACCCGGATGCTGCCGAGGACGGTGCGGGGAGTGGTGGAGGTCGCCGCCGGGCTGGCGGAGGAGGTCGGCAAGCGGGTCGTCGGGACGGCGGCCGTGATCCTGGAGCGGACCGGGGTCGACGTCACCGAGGTCGAGCGCCGGCTCGGCGGGCAGTTCCCGCCGTCGGCGAAGACGCTGCAGACGCTGGCGGAGGAGGCGGTCACCGCCGGGCGGGCCGGGGTGGACCTGGCCGTCGGGGTGGCGCGCGGCGAGGTGGAGAAGGCCTTCGAGAAGGTCGGCGACCAGGTGATGAAGGTCGGCGTGGTGCTCGCCTATCTGGAGAGCAAGCTGCGCGAGGTCGAGGAGGAGGCCGAGCCCGCGGTGCGCTCGGCCGGGTTCGACGAGGCGGCGGAGCCGGCGCCGGCGCCCCGGGCGGACGACCTGTTCGGGCGCGGCTGGGAGCGGGCGGACGAGCAGCCGGCGGCCCCGGCGGCGGGGGAGCCGATAGTGGCCGAACGGGTGGAGGTGGACGAGCCGGTCGAGGTCGACCCGCCCGTCCCGCCGGTACGGCCGTCGCTACCGGGGAAGGCCGCCGCGAAGCGGACCCCGGCGAAGAAGCCCACGGCAGCGGAGCCGGCCCCGGCGGAGCAGACCTCGGCGGAGAAGGCCCCGGCGGCGGGCCGGGCCGGGGCGAAGAAGTCCCCGGCGAAGAAGGCGGCGGCCAAGAAGCCGGTGGCCAAGAACACGGCCGCCAAGAAGACGACCGTGCGCAAGACGGCCGTCAAGAAGACCGCCACCGCGCAGCAGGCCGCCGCCGAGCCGCCCGCGCAGCCCAAGGCGCCCGCGAAGCGTACGGCGACGAAGAAGACCACCGTCCGCAAGGCCACCAGCACGAAGAAGCCCGATGACCGGACCAGCTGAAGCCGTCGAACCGCTCGGAGTGGGACCGACCCCGACCGGCCACCCCGTCGTGGACGCCGGGCTGGCCCGGCTGGAGGCCCTGGACGGGGTCCCGGCCGAGGCGCACGTCGAGGTGTACGAAGATGTTCACCAGCGGCTGGCCGACACGCTGGCCGCGCTCGACCAGGAATGACCCTGGAACGACCCGCAGGACCCGTAGGAGCTGAACACCAGTGGCAGTGGCACGACGCCGACTCGACGCGGAGCTGGTCCGCCGCAAGCTGGCCCGGTCGCGTGAGCACGCGTCCGAGCTGATCGCGGCCGGCCGGGTGACCGTCGGAGGCACCACCGCGACCAAGCCGGCCACCCAGGTGGAGACCTCGGCCGCGGTCGTGGTGGCCGAGGACGACAACGACCCCGACTACGTCTCGCGCGGCGGGCACAAGCTGGCCGGGGCGTTCGCCGCCTTCGTCCCGCAGGGCCTGGTGGTCGAGGGCCGCCGGGCGCTGGACGCGGGCGCCTCCACCGGCGGCTTCACCGACGTCCTGCTGCGGGCCGGCGCGGCCGGCGTGCTGGCGGTGGACGTCGGCTACGGGCAGCTCGCGTGGTCGCTGCAGAGCGACGAGCGGGTGACGGTGATGGACCGCACCAACGTCCGGGAGCTGACCCTGGAGCTGATCGGCGGCACCCCGGTCGACCTGGTGGTCGGCGACCTGTCGTTCATCTCGCTGGGCCTGGTGCTGCCCGCGCTGGCCGCCTGCGCGGCCGGGGACGCGGACCTGGTGCTGATGGTCAAGCCGCAGTTCGAGATCGGCAAGGAGCGCCTGGGCAGCGGCGGGGTGGTGCGCAGCCCCCAGCTGCGCGCCGAGATGGTGCGCCAGGTCGCCGGGCAGGCGTGGGAGCTCGGGCTGGGCGTGCGCGCCGTCACCGCGAGCCCGCTGCCGGGCCCGTCCGGGAACGTGGAGTACTTCCTGTGGCTGCGCCGGGACGCCCCGCAGCTGGATCCCGCCGAGGCGGACCGGGCCGTCGCGGAGGGGCCCCGATAGGGTGCTGTGGGGGCGTCCGGTCCGTCATGCTGTGTGACGCGGCCGTACCGGGGCCGAAGGCGACCCGGCAGGCGTGAGGGAGAGGGCAGCGGCATGAGCGATGACGAACGTACGGTCTTCCTGATCGCGCACACCGGCCGGGCGGCGGCGCTGCGCAGCGTCGAGGCCCTGGTGCACGGGCTGCTGAAGGCGGGCATCCGGATCAGACTGCTCGCCTCCGAGGCGCTGGACCTGGACCTGCCGGACGGGGTCGAGAAGGTGGCCGGGGGGCCGGGCGCGGCGGACGGCTGCGAGCTGATCCTGGTCGCCGGCGGGGACGGGACGCTGCTGCGCGGGGCGGAGCTGGCCCGCGAGCACGGGCTGCCGATGCTCGGGATCAACCTGGGCCGGGTCGGGTTCCTCGCCGAGGCCGAGCGGGACGATCTGGCCGTGGTGGTCGAGCGGGTGGTCGACGCCGACTACGAGGTCGAGGAGCGGATGACGATCGACGTCATCGTCCGCACCAACGGCGATGTGGTGCACCAGGACTGGGCGTTGAACGAGGCGTCGATAGAGAAGGCGTCCCGGGAGCGGATGCTGGAGGTGGTGACCGAGGTGGACGGCCGCCCGGTCTCCAACTTCGGCTGCGACGGCGTGGTGTGCGCGACGCCGACCGGTTCCACCGCGTACGCGTTCTCCGGCGGCGGGCCGGTGGTGTGGCCGGAGGTGGAGGCGCTGCTGATGGTGCCGATCTCCGCGCACGCGCTGTTCGCCCGCCCGCTGGTGACCTCGCCGGACTCGGTGCTGGCCGTCGAGGTGCAGCCCAAGACCCCGCACGGCGTGCTCTGGTGCGACGGGCGGCGCACGGTCGAACTGCCCGCCGGCGCACGGGTGGAGGTCCGCCGGGGGCAGACCCCGGTGCGCCTGGCCAGACTGCACCGGGCGCCGTTCACCGACCGGCTGGTGGCCAAGTTCGCGTTGCCGGTGACGGGTTGGCGCGGGCGGGCGAACACCCACTGCTGACCGCCCGTCGGTTCGCCGGTCAGATCGCCAGCGGCGGGGTGTCGCCGGGCGGCCCGTACCGGCCGCCCGCCGTCGCCCGGGTGGCGGTCTCGGCGAGCCGCTGCACGGCGGCGGGGACGGCCGGGGCCGGCACGGTGAGCGGGATCCGGATGTGGTGCTCGAACGCTCCGTCCGAGCCGAACCGGTTGCCCGAGGCGATCCGCACCCCGGCGCGTTCCCCGGCCCGGGCCAGCGCCGCGCCGGACAGCCCGCCGGTGGACACCCAGAGCGAGAGGCCGCCGGGCGGCGGAGTGAACGACCAGCCCGGCAGGTGCTCGGGCAGTGCGGCGGCGAAGGCGTGCGCCGTCGCCCGTAGCCGGTCCAGCTGGTGCGCCCGGACGGCGGGCAGCGGCTCGCCCAGCAGTTCGGCGGCGATCAGCTGTTCCAGGACCGGCGTGCCGACGTCGCTGTAGACCCGGTCGGCGGCTAGCCGGCGCACCAGCGCGGGCGCGGCCCGGACCCAGCCGATCCGCAGGCCGCCCCAGAGCAGCTTGCTGGCCGAGCCGACGGTGACCACCTGGGTGGACCGGTCCAGCGCCGCCATCGGGCGCGGCAGCGGGACGGACTCCGGTACGCCCCAGCCGAGTTCGGCGGTGGTCTCGTCGACCAGGACGATGCTGCCGGCGGCCCGGGCGGCGGCCAGCAGCTCGCGGCGCTGCTCCTCGCCGATCAGCGCACCGGTCGGATTGTGGAAGTCGGGGATCACGTAGGCGACCTTGGGCGCGGCCCCGCGCAGCACCCCGCGCCACTCGGCGAGGTCCCACTCGGGCTGGGGGCGGTAGCCGTACGGCACCGGCACCAGGCGGGCGCCGGTGATCCGGAGCGCCTGAAGGGTGTGGGCGTAGCTGGGCGCCTCGACGGCGACCCGGTCGCCGCGACCGATCAGCGCCCGCTGGACCAGGTGCAGCCCGCCCATCGCGCCGGTGGTGACGAGGATCTGGTCGGGGGTGGTGGGCAGGCCGCGCTGGGTGTAGCGGCGGGCGAGGGCCTCGCGCAGCACCGGGACGCCGGTGGGGTAGTGGCCGTGCCCGGCGGCGTAGCAGGGCAGTTGCTCGACGGCCCGGACGGTGGCCTCGCCGAGGAACGGCTGCGGGGCCGGCAGGGCGGCGACCCCGAGGTCCAGGGTGCGGCCCTGCTCGTCCGGGGGGACGGGGTGCAGCGCGTCGCTGGGCGGCGGGGCGCCCTCGGGCAGGGCGGTCCAGCTGCCGGCGCCGCGGCGGCTGAGCAGGTAGCCGTCGGCGCGCAGGGTCTCGTAGGCGGTGGCGACGGTGGTGCGGCTCAGCTCCAGGGCGCCGGCGAGTTCGCGTTCGGCGGGCAGCCGGGCGCCGACCGGCAGGCGGCCCTCGGTGACCAGCAGCCGGATCTGCCCGGCGAGGGTCCGGTAGGCGGGGCGGCGGGCGGTGGCCGGTTCGGGCAGCCGGGCGGCGGCGAGCAGTCGGGCGAGCGCGGGCGGGGTGACGGTGGTGTGCCAGTCGGCCAAGGCTGATCAGTCCACTTGCTCGAAATTGGCCCTGGAGTGGGCTCTATTGGCCTGACCATCATGGCAGTGCGGCCGTCGAGTCCGCCACCGCCGGGGCCGCCCGGGGTGCAGCACCACCCGCAGGAGCGCCCGATGGCCACCACGACCACGCCCACGACCACGTCCGAACCCGTCCCGGAGGCCGCCCGGCCCCCGCTCGCCGCCCGGGTGCTCGGCGACACCCACGCCCTGGGCCGCCGGATCCCGCAGCTCGCCGTCGGCCTCTACCTGTACGGCGCGAGCATGGCGCTGATGCTGCGCTCCGGCCTCGGCCTCGACCCGTGGGACGTCTTCCACCAGGGCCTGCAACGCGTCGCCGGCCTCTCGGTGGGCACCTGGGTGACCATCTGCGGCGCCCTGGTCCTGCTGCTGTGGATCCCGATCCGCCAGCGCCCGGGCGTCGGCACCGTCGCCAACGTGCTGGTGCTGGGCGCCTCGATGGACCTCACGCTGCGGATGGTCGACGGCCCGCACGGGCTGCCCGCCCGGATAGCGCTGATGGCCGCCGCGATCCTGCTCAACGGCCTGGCCACCGGCCTCTACATCGGTGCCCGCCTGGGCCCCGGCCCGCGCGACGGCCTGATGACCGGCCTGCACCGGCGCACCGGGCGTTCGCTGCGGCTGATCCGCACCGGCATCGAGGTGACGGTGCTGGTCGCCGGCGTCCTGCTGGGCGGCACCGCCGGGGTCGGCACGGTCGCGTACGCACTGGCGATCGGCCCGCTGGTGCAGATCTTCCTGCCGTGGTGCACGGTGCCGGGACCCGGGCAAACGCCCCGGAAGGGGTGAACTTCCGGGCACGGAGTTGCCGCGCGGCGTTGCCGCTCGTCGCGCGCCGGGGGTGGAACCTCGTAAGGTCGTCTCCGTGTTGGACGAGATGCGGATACGGGATCTTGGGGTCATCGACGACGCGGTGGTCGAACTCGCCCCCGGCTTCACCGCCGTGACCGGTGAGACCGGCGCCGGAAAGACCATGGTCGTGACCAGCCTCGGACTGCTGCTCGGCGGCCGCGCCGACCCGGGCCTGGTGCGCAACGGGACCGGACGCGCCGTCGTCGAGGGCCGGCTGGAGCTGCCCGCCGGCTCCCCGGCGGCGGTCCGCGCGGCCGAGGCCGGGGCCGAACTGGACGAGGGCGCCCTGCTGATCAGCCGGACCGTCTCCGCCGAGGGCCGTTCCCGGGCGTACGTCGGCGGGCGGGCGGTCCCGGTCGGGCTGCTCACCGAACTCGGCGAGGAACTGATCGCCGTGCACGGCCAGACCGACCAGCAGCGGCTGCTGCGCCCGGCCCGCCAGCGCGGCGCGCTGGACCGGTACGCGGGCGAGGCGGTGGCCGAGCCGCTGGCCCGCTACCGGGAGACCTACCGGAGCCTGCGCGAGGTCTCGGCCACCCTGGAGGAGCTGACCACCCGGGCCCGTGAACGCGCGCAGGAGGCCGATCTGCTGCGCTTCGGCCTGGACGAGATCGCCGACGCCGAGCCGGTGGCCGGCGAGGACACGGAGCTGGCCGCCGAGGCCGAGCGGCTGGGCCACGCCGACGCGCTGTCCTCCGCCGCGACCCTCGCCCACGCCGCCCTGGCCGGGGACCCGGCCGACCCGGAGGCACTGGACGCGGGCACCCTGCTCGCGCAGTCCCGCCGCGCGCTGGACGCCGTGCGCCACCACGACGAGCGCCTCGCCGGCCTCGCCGACCGCCTCAACGAGGTCGGCTACCTGCTCGCCGACGTGGCCGGCGACCTGGCCGGCTACGCGGACGACCTGGACGCCGACCCCGTCCGGCTCGCCGCCGTCGAGGACCGCCGGGCCGTCCTGGCCCAGCTGCTGCGCAAGTACGGCGGCCCGGAGAACTCCCTCGCCGAGGTGCTCGCCTGGGCCGAGGCCGGCTCCGCCCGGCTCGCCGAACTCGACGGCGACGACGACCGGATCGACCGGCTCGGCGCCCAGGAGACCGCGCTGCGGGCCGAGTTGGCCGAGCTGGCGGCCGAGGTGTCGGGCGCCCGGCAGGCCGCGGCCGGGCGTTTCGCCGAGGCCGTCTCCGCCGAACTCGCCGAACTGGCGATGCCGCACGCCCGGGTGACCTTCTCGATCGCCCAGGTCGACGACCTGTCGGGGATCGAGGTCGACGGCCGCACCGTCGCCTACGGCCCGCACGGCGTGGACGAGGTCGAGGTGCTGCTCGCCCCGCACCCCGGCGCCCAGCCCCGCCCGATCGCCAAGGGCGCCTCGGGAGGTGAGCTGTCCCGCGTGATGCTCGCCGTCGAGGTGGTCTTCGCGGGCGCCGACCCCGTCCCCACCTACCTGTTCGACGAGGTGGACGCGGGCGTCGGCGGCAAGGCCGCGGTCGAGATCGGCCGCCGGCTGGCCAAACTGGCCGAATCCGCCCAGGTCGTGGTGGTCACCCACCTGCCGCAGGTCGCCGCCTTCGCGGACCGGCACCTGGTGGTGGAGAAGACCAACGACGGCACCGTGACCCGCAGCGGCGTCAAGGTGCTGAACGACGAGGAGCGGGTGCGCGAACTCTCCAGGATGCTGGCCGGACTGGAGGACTCCGAGCTCGGCCGGGCCCACGCCGAGGAACTGCTGGCCGCCGCCAGGGCCCCGCGCCACCGCTAGGCCCTGTCCGGCCGATCTTGCCGGACGGGGCCTGGGGCACTTCGCGTCGAGCGCCCGGCCGGACCTGCTGCGACACGCCCTGGCCGGGGTGCCCGACCCGCCGACAGGGTCGGGTGGCCCTTGCGGACGGAAGGCGACGCGCCCCTGGTGGCGCCGACTGTCCAAGAGGGCCGCCGACCTGGCATGGTGGCGGCTGGACATTGGCTTTCCAGTCCCGAGCGCCGCCGACGGGCAACCCTCGCGAAGCGGCGCGCGAACCTGATCGAGTCGGATGCGAGAGAACGTGGACCATTCCGCCGCCCGGGCCGCCGCTGCCACCCCAGAACCGGGGCAACTGCACGTGGTACTCGTCCTGGCCGCCAGCACCGGCGGCATCGGTGCCCACGTGCGCTCCCTGGCGCAGGGCCTCGTCGCGCACGGCGTGATCGTCACGGTGTGCGCCCCGGCCGGCACGGACGCGCTGTTCGGCTTCTCCCGCACCGGCGCCAGGTTCCACACCGTCGACATCACCCCCACCGCCGGCGCCCGCAGTGACGCCACCGCGATCGGTGAGCTGCGCCGGGCCTTCACCGGCGCCGACGTGGTGCACGCGCACGGGCTGCGCGCCGGACTGCTCGCCGACCTCGCCCTGCGCACGGCAGGCCGCTTCCCGGGCCTGCGCCCGGAGACCCCGCTGGTGGTCACCTCCCACCACGCGCTGCTGGCCACCGGCCTGGAACGCCGCCTGCAGCGGCTGATGGAGCGCCGGGTCGCGCGCGCCGCCGACCTCGTCCTCGGCGCCTCCTCCGACCTGGTCGCCCGGGCCCGCGAGCTGGGCGCCACCGACGCCCGGCTCGGCCCGGTGGCCGCCCCGCCGATGCCCGAGGGCCGGCTCGACCGGGCCGCGGCGCGCGCCGCGCTGCTCGGCGACGGCCCGGACCGGCCGCTGGTGCTGGCGGTCGGCCGGCTCGTCCCGCAGAAGGCCTTCGGGCTGCTGCTGGACGCCACCCGCGAGCTGTCCGTGCTGGACCCGGAGCCGCTGCTGCTGGTCGCCGGGGACGGCCCGGAGGCGGCCGGGCTGCGCGAGCGGGTCGCCGCCGAGAAGCTGCCGGTGCGGCTGCTCGGCTTCCGCACCGACGTGCCCGACCTGCTGGCGGCCGCCGACGTGGTGGTGGTCGCCAGCCGCTGGGAGGCCCGCTCGCTGGTGGTGCAGGAGTCGATGCGGGCCGGCGTGCCGGTGGTCGCCACCGCCGTCGGCGGGATCCCCGAGCTGGTCGGCGACGCGGCCGTGCTGGTGCCGGCCGGCGACCCGGTCGCGATCGGCCGGGCGGTGCGCGGGCTGCTGGCCGACCCGGCGGGCCGCGAGCGGCTGGTGGCGGCCGGCCGGCAGCAGGCCGAGACCTGGCCGGACGAGGCCGCCACCGTCGCCCAGGTGCTCAGCACCTACGACGAGCTGGTCCAGCGGCCCTAGGCCGCCGGACCGCCGGGCCGCTAGACCGTCGCCTGCTCGACCCGCTCGGCCGCCAGGCCGTCCGGCTGGGCGGACAGGTAGGCGCCGCCGCAGGCGGTCAGCCGCAGTGCGGTGTCGATCAGCGGGACGTGGCTGAAGGCCTGCGGGAAGTTGCCGACCTGGCGCTTGAGCCGCGGGTCCCACTCCTCGGCGAGCAGGCCGAGGTCGTTGCGCAGCGCGAGCAGCCGGTCGAACAGCTCGCGCGCCTCCTGCACCCGGCCGATCATGGCGAGGTCGTCGGCCAGCCAGAACGAGCAGGCCAGGAAGGCGCCCTCGTGGCCGGAGAGGCCGTCGACGTTCTCGACGTGGTCGCCGCTCGAATCGTCGTGGGTCGGGTAGCGCAGCACGAAGCCGTCCTCGGTGGACAGCTCGCGCTGGATCGCCTCGATGGTGCCGATGACGCGCTTGTCGTCCGGCGGCAGGAAGCCGACCTGGGGGATGAGCAGCAGCGAGGCGTCCAGCTCCTTGCCGCCGTAGTACTGGGTGAAGGTGTTGCGTTCCGGGTCGTAGCCCTTCTCGCAGACGTCCCGGTGGATGGTCTCGCGCAGCTCGCGCCAGCGCTCCAGGTGGCCGTCGGAGGGGGCGTCCTCGGGGGTCTGCTCCAGCAGCTTGATCGTCCGGTCGACGGCGACCCAGGCCATCACCTTGGAGTGGACGAAGTGCCGGCGCGGGCCGCGGACCTCCCAGATGCCCTCGTCCGGCTCCTGCCAGTGGTCCTCCAGGTACTCGATCAGGCGCAGCTGGAGGTGGTGGGCGTGGTCGTTGCGGACCAGGCCGGTCATGTGGGCCAGGTGCAGGGCCTCGACGACCTCGCCGTAGACGTCCAGCTGGAGCTGGCCGGCCGCGCCGTTGCCGACCCGGACGGGCTGCGAGCCCTCGTAGCCGGGCAGCCAGTCCAGCGAGGACTCGGTGAGCTCGCGCTCGCCGGCGATGCCGTACATGATCTGGAGGTTCTCCGGGTCGCCGGCGACGGCGCGCAGCAGCCACTCGCGCCAGGCCTTGGCCTCGTCGCGGTAGCCGGTGCGCAGCAGCGAGGAGAGGGTGATCGCGGCGTCGCGCAGCCAGGTGTAGCGGTAGTCCCAGTTGCGCTCACCGCCGATGTCCTCGGGCAGCGAGGTGGTGGGGGCGGCGACGATGCCGCCGGTGGGGGCGTAGGTGAGGCCCTTGAGGGTGATCAGGGAGCGGATCACGGCCTCGCGGTAGGGGCCCTGGTAGGTGCACTGGGCGGCCCACTCGTGCCAGAAGTCGGTTGTGGCGTCGAGCATCTCCTCGGCGTCCGGGGCCTTCGGCGCGTCCAGGTGGGAGGCCTGCCACGTCAGCGCGAAGGCGATCCGCTCGCCTGCGGTGACGGTGAAGTCGGCGTAGGTGGTCAGGTCGCGGCCGTAGGTCTCGGACTCGCCGTCCAGCCACACCGAGTCGGGCCCGGCCACGGCGACGGTGCGGTGGCCGCCGCCGGCCTGCTCGACCCGGTGCACCCAGGGCACGATGCGCCCGTACGAGAAGCGCATCCGCACCGCCGAGCGCATCCGGACGGTGCCGGACACGCCCTCGACGATCCGGATCACCTGGGGGACGGCGTCGCGGCCGGCCAGCGGGCGCGGCGGCATGAAGTCGATCACCCGGACGGTGCCGCCCTGGGTGTCCCACTCCTGTTCCAGGACCAGCGAGTCGCCCCGGTAGCGGCGGCGGTCGGCGGGCACCGCGGGGGCGGCCGCGGTGGGCGGCGGGACCCTCAGATCGGCGGTGTCGGTGAAGCGGGGGAGGCCGAGGGCGGGGGCGGCCGGGGTGGGGGGTGCCGCGGGGGTGGGGACTTCGGTCGCGACGGCTTCGGCCGGACCGATCCGCCAGAAGCCGTGTTCATCGGTGCCGAGCAGGCCGGCGAACACGGCCGGAGAGTCGAAGCGGGGCAGGCAGAGCCAGTCCACCGCCCCGTCCCTGCTGACCAGGGCAGCGGTCTGCATGTCCCCGATGAGTGCGTAGTCCTCGATACGGCCGGCCACGTGGATCTCCAGTTCGCAATGTGGTCACGACGCATCGGCGATCTGGGGGAGCGAGCGGTCTGCGGGGCCGGAGCCCACCCCGGGACGTCCGGCTCGCCGAGGGGTGGTGGCGGGCCTTGCTGGAGTGTCCGCGCGGGGCTCGGTCGAGCCCCTGGGGTGGGAGGGGAGGAGCTGGAATACGGGGAGGTCCGGTCGCGCATCGGGGACCGGGAGTGTCCTGACCTCCCACGCCCTCCGCGTGCTCGTGCTGTCGGCGATGCGTCCGTGCAGCTTACGACGGACGAAAGGGGCGAAGCACGCGGGCGCAGCCTCGTGTGGCGCCACAATTCGGCGGAAATGCCGTGCATCGCGAGGACGCCGGGCAGGATGGTCCGGACGGATCAGTTCCGGCTGGTCCCAGTGGAGGGGCTGTCATGGCCCGAACGGAGTGCTCCGAGGTGGCCCGGTCCGGCCGGGGTGCGACCGGTGTGACTGCTGCGCCGGATGATGCGCCGGTGGTGCGCCCCGCGCACGCCCCCGGGGCGCCGCGAGCGGGCCGGAAGGCGTCCCGGTCGCGTCACTGATACCCTGGTATCCCGTGGACCGGTGGGATCAAACGCCCCGGACCAGCCGAATCGACGACCCCCCGAGTGCCGTGCACCGCACCGCCTCCCGTCGTTCGGCGAGTCGAGAGCATCCCGCCCACGTCACCTTCGACACGCGACCCACGGGAGCCCCCTCTTGGCACAGCCCCATTCCGGCAAGGCAGCGAACGGCCGCGCCGTGACGACCAAGCACCTCTTCGTCACCGGGGGTGTCGCCTCTTCGCTCGGCAAGGGCCTCACCGCCTCCAGCCTCGGCGCGCTCCTCAAGGCCCGCGGCCTGCGCGTCACCATGCAGAAGCTCGACCCGTACCTCAACGTGGACCCGGGCACCATGAACCCGTTCCAGCACGGTGAGGTCTTCGTCACGGACGACGGCGCCGAGACCGACCTGGACATCGGCCACTACGAGCGGTTCCTGGACACCAACCTGCACGGTTCGGCGAACGTCACCACCGGCCAGGTCTACTCCACCGTCATCGCCAAGGAGCGACGCGGCGAGTACCTGGGCGACACCGTCCAGGTCATCCCCCACATCACCAACGAGATCAAGTCCCGGATCCGCCGGATGGCGACCGAGGACGTCGACGTGGTGATCACCGAGGTCGGCGGGACCGTCGGCGACATCGAGTCGCTGCCGTTCCTGGAGGCCGTCCGCCAGGTCCGCCACGAGGTCGGCCGGGACAACGTGTTCTTCGTGCACGTCTCCCTGCTGCCGTACATCGGCCCCTCGGGCGAGCTGAAGACCAAGCCCACCCAGCACTCCGTCGCCGCGCTGCGCAACATCGGCATCCAGCCCGACGCGATCGTGCTGCGCGCCGACCGCGAGGTCCCGCAGGCCATCAAGCGCAAGATCTCGCTGATGTGCGACGTGGACGAGGAGGCCGTGGTCGCGGCCATCGACGCCAAGTCGATCTACGACATCCCCAAGGTCCTGCACGGCGAGGGCCTGGACGCCTACGTGGTGCGCCGGCTCGACCTGCCGTTCCGCGACGTGGACTGGACGACCTGGGACGACCTGCTGCGCCGCGTCCACGAGCCGCAGCACATCGTCAAGGTCGCCCTGGTCGGCAAGTACATCGACCTGCCGGACGCCTACCTGTCGGTGACCGAGGCGCTGCGCGCCGGCGGCTTCGCCAACAACGCCCGGGTCGAGATCAAGTGGGTGACCTCGGACGACTGCGAGACCCCCGAGGGCGCCCGGGCGCAGCTCGGCGACGTGGACGCGATCTGCATCCCCGGCGGCTTCGGCGACCGCGGCGTCAACGGCAAGGTCGGCGCCATCACCTTCGCCCGCGAGAACCGCGTCCCGCTGCTCGGCCTGTGCCTGGGTCTGCAGTGCGTGGTCATCGAGGCGGCCCGCAACCTGGCCGGCCTGCCCGAGGCCAACTCCACCGAGTTCGACGTCGCCGCCAAGCACCCGGTCGTCTCCACGATGGCCGAGCAGCTGGCCATCGTCGACGGCAAGGGCGACCTGGGCGGCACCATGCGTCTGGGCCTGTACCCGGCCAAGCTCGCCGAGGGCTCGATCGTCCGTGAGGTCTACGGCGGCGAGCAGTACGTCGAGGAGCGCCACCGCCACCGCTACGAGGTCAACAACGCCTACCGCGCGGACCTGGAGAAGACCGGCCTGCAGTTCTCCGGCCTCTCCCCCAAGGGCGACCTGGTCGAGTACGTCGAGTACCCGCGCGAGGTGCACCCGTACCTGGTGGCCACCCAGGCCCACCCGGAGCTGAAGTCCCGCCCGACTCGCCCGCACCCGCTGTTCGCGGGTCTGGTCAAGGCCGCCATCGAGATCAAGACCGCCGCGGCCGAGTAAGTCGTCGGTCGTTCACCGGACGGCGGCCCCGCGATTCCCGCGGGGCCGCCGTCCGGCGTTAGATTGTGTCGTACTGACGAAAAGGGGAGAGCGATGGACGAGCAGCGCGACCAGGGGATCGCCGACGTGGCCGAGGAGTGGGAGGTCCGGGAGAGCCGGACGCCGTTCCAGGGCAAGGTCACCGGCGTGCGCAGCGAAGAGGTCCGGATGCCCGACGGCAGCTGGGCCCGCCGCGACTACCAGACCCACCCCGGCTCGGTCTCCGTGCTCGCCCTGGACGACAAGCAGCGGGTGCTGATCCTGCGGCAGTACCGGCACCCCGTCCGCCAGCGCCTGTGGGAGCTGCCCGCCGGCCTGCTCGACGTGCCGGGCGAGAACCCGTGGCACGCCGCGCAGCGCGAGCTGTACGAGGAGGCGCACTGCAAGGCCGGCACCTGGCGCATCCTCGCCGACTACTACACCTCCCCGGGCGGCACCGACGAGGCGCTGCGGATGTTCCTCGCCACCGACCTCGCGGAGGCCGAGGGCGAGCGCTACGCGGCGGAGGGCGAGGAACAGGAGATCGAGGTCGCCTGGGTGCCGGTGTCCGACCTGATCCGGCTGATCCACGCCGGGCGGCTGCACAACCCGACCCTGGTCACCGGCACGCTCGCCGTGCACGCCGCGCTCACCGGACCGGACGGGCTGGACGGGCTGCGCCCGGCGGACTCGCCCTGGCCGGCCCGGCCCTTCGAGGGGTGAGCGAACGGCCCGTACGCCTCCTGAGCACCCTGCTGTTGATCCGCAAGGGTGATTTACCGGTTCGTACGACCGGATGTCACCTCGGCTGAGCCGGACGGTCGAACTACGCTTCGCAGACAGGGCGCCCGTCCCGGGCCGCCTCCGCTGAGGCCGGATGACGTCGGGAGTGGCACGGGTGGCGAGGAAGACGGCGACGATGGACCCCGGCCCCGACGCGCCCGTCGGGGCCGTTCCGGGCCTCGACCGGCTGCCGGCCGGGCCCGCGCTGTTCGTCGGGCGGCGCACCGAACTGGCCGCGCTGCGGGCGGCCGCCGCGCGCCCGGCCACCGGCCGCAGCCCGGTGCTGGTCCTGGCCGGTCGCCCCGGCTCCGGCCGCACCACGCTGGCGGTCCGCTTCGCCCGCACCGCCGCCGCGGACCACCCCGACGGTGTGCTCTTCGCGCGCCTGTCCGCCCCCGACGGCAGCCGGGTGGCGCCCGCCCGGGCCGCCCGCCTGCTGCTGGAGCAGCTCGATCCCGAGGCCCCCGTGCCGCTGCCCGGCGCCACCGGGGACGGGCGGGACGAGCCCGCCTGCGTCGCGCTGCGCGAGGCGCTCGTGGGCCGCCGGGTCCTGCTGGTGCTGGACGACGTCCGGGACGCCGGGCAGCTGTGGCCGCTGCTCGCCGACGAACCCGGCTGCCTGGTGCTCGCCACCACCGCCGGGCCGCTCACCGGCATCGAGGACATCGACCCGGTGATCCTCGGCGGGCTCGACCGGCAGGCCTCCGGCGAACTGCTCGCCGACCTGGTTGGCGGCACCCGGATCTCCTGCGACCCGGTCGGCGGCGCCGACCTGGCGGAGGCCTGCGCGGCCCGGCCGGCCGCCCTGCGGCTGATGGCCGGGTGGCTGCGCGGCGACCCGAAGGCGGCCGTCACCGAGGCGGCGCGCGAGCTCACCCGGGTGGTGGGCGAGGAGTCGGCACGGTCGGCGGCGCCGAAGGGGGAGGGGGAGAAGGCGGAGAAGCCCGTTCAGGGGCCGAAGACCGCCCAGGCGCCGACGCCCGGGAAGGCTGCGAAGCCGGTACAGGGGGCGGCCCCGGGGAAGGCTGCGAAGCCCGTACAGGGCGCGGCGTCGGGGAAGGTCGCGAAGTCCGTACAGGGGCCGAAGGCTGCCCAGGTGTCGACGCCCGGGAAGGCCGCGACGCCCCCACCGCCGGGGGAGAAGCCGACCGAGGGCCCGCCGCCGGAGCCCGCCGCCGGCGAGACGGCCGGGGAGCAGGCGGCCTGGGTGAAGCCCGGCCCGGAGCCGGCCGAGCCGGTGCCCGTCCCCGACAGCGACCCGCTGATCGGCGCGTTCACCCTGCTGTACGGCACCCTCCCGGCCGCGCAGGCGCGGATGCTGCGCACCCTCACCCTGGCCCCGGCGCAGACCGCCGACCCGCGCACCGCCTCCGCCCTGGTCGGCTGCCCGGCACCGGAGGCGGCCGTGACGCTCGCCGCACTGGCCGAACGGGAGCTGCTCGGCCAGGAGGCGCCGGCCGCCGACGGCAGCCCGCGCTACCGGGTGCCCGGGCGCCTCTACCCGAGGCTGGTCCGGCTGCGCGAGCAGGAGGACCGGCCCGCCGAGACCGAGCTCGCCCGGGCCCGGCTGCTGGAGCGGCTGGTCCGGCTCACCGAGTCGGCCCGCGCCCTGCTGGACCCGGCGGGCAGCGGCCCCGGGCCCGACCCGCTGCCCGCCGCCCTGCGGCTGGGCTCGGCGGAGCACGCCCGGGAGTGGCTGCTCGGCGAGCGGGACCTGCTGCTCGGGGCGGTGGCCGACGCGATCGGCCAGGGCGACCTGGACGGCTCGGCGGGCCGGCTGGTCACCGCGCTGCTGCGGGCGCTGCCGCTGACCGGCGCCGCCGCCCCCGCCGACCTCTACCGGCTGCACGAACTGGTGCTGACCGTCGCCGAGCGGCACGGCAGACCCCGCCGGGCCTCGGCCGCGCTGCTCAACCTGGGCGACCTACAGGCCGCCGCGGGCCGCTGGGAGCAGGCCGTCACGCACTACCGGGCCGCCCTGGAGCACGCCCGCACGGCCGGGGACGAACCGCTCTGCGCCCGGGCCCTGGAGGGCGCGGCCGGCTGCCACCGCGCGCTCGGCGACGCGGTGCGCGCCGCCGACTGGTACGGGCGGGCACTCGGCCTGCGGCAGTCGATGGGGGAGCCCGCCGCCGAGGCCCGGCTGCTCGCCCGGGTGGCCGAGGCGCACGCCGCGCAGCGCCGTTTCGACGAGGCGGACCGCGAGTACCGGGCCGCGCTGGCGGTGCTGCGCAGGCTCGGCGACGAGCGCGGCCGGGAGGCCGTCGGGGCCGCCCTCGCGGACCTGCGGGAACGGGTCGACGCCGGGTGGTGAGGGGTCTTTCGGAGGTATTGTCGAAGATGCCCGGTTAACACACCTTTGGTGGGAAGATCGCAAGGGAAGCCTACGAACCTGCCAATGTGTTCGGCAGATTTATTCACTTTGGAAGGCTGACACGCCGACTGGGCTTCATTACACTCGAACTCAGTCGCGCAGCGATCCCCGCCCCGGGCTGCCCCGGAGGCTTCCCCACGTGCGCGTCGCCCGCCGGTCTTCTCCGGTAGGGACCCCCATGGCAAGAGGACGTGTTTAGCCGTGAAGGTCGGCATCCCCCGCGAGGTCAAGAACCACGAGTACCGCGTGGCCATCACGCCCGCCGGCGTGCATGAGCTGGTCCGCAACGGACACGAGGTCTACATCGAGGACAACGCCGGTGTCGGCTCCTCGATCCCCAACGAGGAGTACGTGGCCGCCGGCGCCACCATCCTCCCCACCGCCGACGAGGTGTGGGCCACCGCCGACCTGCTGCTGAAGGTCAAGGAGCCCATCGCCTCCGAGTACCACCGGCTGCGCAAGGGCCAGACCCTCTTCACGTACCTGCACCTGGCGGCCGACCGCGCCGGCACCGACGCGCTGATCGCCTCGGGCACCACCGCCATCGCGTACGAGACCGTGCAGCTCGGCAACGGCGCGCTGCCGCTGCTCGCCCCGATGTCCGAGGTCGCGGGCCGTCTCGCCCCGCAGGTCGGCTCGTACCACCTGATGCGCCCGGCCGGCGGCCGCGGCGTGCTGCCCGGCGGCGTGCCCGGCACCCACCCGGCCAAGGCCGTCGTCATCGGCGGTGGCGTCTCCGGCTGGCACGCGGCCACCATCGCCATCGGCATGGGCTACGAGGTGACCCTGCTCGACCGCGACATCAACAAGCTGCGCGAGGCCGACCGCATCTTCGGCACGAAGATCAAGGCCATCGTCTCCAACACCTTCGAGCTGGAGAAGGCCGTCATCGAGGCCGACCTGGTCATCGGCGCGGTGCTGATCCCGGGCGCCAAGGCCCCGAAGCTCGTCACCAACGAGCTGGTCTCCCGCATGAAGCCGGGCTCCGTGCTCGTCGACATCGCCATCGACCAGGGCGGCTGCTTCGAGGACTCGCACGCCACCACGCACGCCGAGCCGACCTTCCAGGTCCACAACTCGGTCTTCTACTGCGTGGCCAACATGCCGGGCGCCGTCCCGAACACCTCCACCTACGCGCTGACCAACGCGACGATGCCGTACGTCGTCGAGCTGGCCAACCGCGGTTGGAAGGAGGCGCTGCGCCGTGACCCGGCGCTCGCCAAGGGCCTGAACGTGCACGAGGGCCAGATCACCTTCCCGGCCGTGGCCGAGGCCTTCGGCCTGGAGTCGGTCTCGCTGGAGAGCGTGCTCGCCTGATCCGGTGATCCTGCGATTCGGTGATCCAGAGATCCGCTGATCCGCTGATCCGGCGATCCAGAGATCCTGCGATCCGGTGATCCGGTAGACCGCCCGGCGGTCGTTCGCCCCCGACCCGATCCCCTCGGGCCGGGGGCTTCGCCGTGCCCGTGAACGGGTGGTGGAGCGGACGGGTCGCTCTGTCGTCAATTTCTGTCGGTCGTGTCACCCCACCGCAGAAACGTTAGGGTCAACGGCCTACTCATCCCTTGACATCGGCCCGCCCGATAGTCGACACATCCGGCCCACTACCGTGGATTGTGTTGCTGCGAACGCCTTGAACGGCCTAGAGTCGCAAACCGTCGGCATGCTGCCACGCTGACGAATCGACATAGAGTCCTGGATGCCCAAGGAGGTAAGACGACTTGTGAATGAGTCGACATTTGCTCCCGGGGGTGGTCAGCCAGGACTGGCGGAGCGCACCGCCGGCCAGCCGAGTGAGGAGCCCGGGGCCCGGCAGCCCTCCGTGGGCTCGGCCGAGGTCGGCTCGGTCGCACTCCGCACCTTCGAAGCACGCCAGAACACAGCGCAGGTGACCACGGTGACCGATCACGACGCCGACTTGGCGGCCTACGGCCTGGCCTACGGCGAGTTCGCCTACGGCGCCTACGACGACCCGGACGCCGAGTACGAGCCGGACCCGGAGTACGCCGCCACGCTGGCCCCCGACGCCGCGCGCCAGCGCCGCGAGCGGGTCGGCCCGACCGGCCGCCCGCTGCCGTACTTCCCGATCCCCGCCCCGGTGGCCGAGCACGGTCCCGCGCAGATCATCGCCATGTGCAACCAGAAGGGCGGCGTCGGCAAGACCACGTCGACCATCAACCTGGGCGCCGCGCTGGCCGAGTACGGCCGCCGGGTGCTGCTCGTCGACTTCGACCCGCAGGGCGCGCTCTCGGTCGGCCTCGGCGTCAACCCGATGGAGCTCGACGTCACCGTCTACAACCTGCTCATGGAGCGGGGCCTGACGGCCGATGAAGTGCTGCTCAAGACGGCCGTGCCGGGCATGGACCTGCTGCCGTCCAACATCGACCTCTCCGCCGCCGAGGTGCAGCTGGTCAGCGAGGTGGCCCGGGAGTCCGCGCTGGCCCGCGCGCTGAAGCCGCTGCTGCCCGACTACGACTACGTCATCATCGACTGCCAGCCCTCGCTGGGCCTGCTGACGGTCAATGCGCTGACCGCCGCTCACAGCGTCATCGTCCCGCTGGAGTGCGAGTTCTTCGCGCTGCGCGGCGTCGCGCTGCTGACCGAGACCATCGAGAAGGTGTGCGAGCGGCTCAACCCCGAGCTGCGCCTGGACGGCATCCTCGCGACCATGTACGACTCGCGCACCGTGCACAGCCGCGAGGTGCTGGCGCGCGTCGTCGAGGCGTTCGGCGAGCACGTCTTCCACACCGTCATCGGGCGGACCGTGCGCTTCCCGGAGACCACCGTCGCCGGCGAGCCCATCACCACGTACGCGACCAACTCGGTCGGTGCCGCCGCCTACCGCCAGCTCGCCAGGGAGGTGCTCGACCGGTGCCGCCCCGCCGAGTGAGTCTCCCGGGGGCCGACGAGCTGTTCCGGACCACCGGCGGGATGGCGCTGTCGCCGTCCCTCGCGCCGCGTCCGGCCGCCGAGGCAGCCAGAGCGGAGACCGCGCGGACCGTCCACGGCACGGACGGCGCCGAAGGCGCCGAGGACGCTCAGGACACCCAGCGCACCGGCGAGGCCGGGCGGCAGCCGTCCCAGGACCAGCAGCCGGCCGCCGGCGCACCGGCGGGCGCCCAGCCGCCGGCCCAGCGCTCCGCCTCGTCCGCCGGGCCCCAGGGCACCGTGCCGGCCGGCCGCCAGCACCCCGGTGCCGCCGAGGAGCAGGCCGGCGGCACCGGGCGCGCCCGGCCGCGCGGCCGGGCGCCGCGCCGCCCCAGCGGGCGCGAGCGGCACGACGAGAAGATCACCGTGTACGTGTCCGCCGAGGAGCTCATGGACCTGGAGCACGCCCGGCTGGTGCTGCGCGGTGAGCACGGCCTGGCCGTGGACCGCGGGCGGATCGTCCGGGAGGCCATCGCGGTCGTCCTGGCGGACCTGGAGCAGCGCGGCGAGGCCTCCATCCTGGTCCGGCGGTTGCGCGGCCGCTAGGCCCCTTCCTGGACGTCAGTGGTGCCTCTGGTGCTGCTGGTGCGGTGCCTCCGGTGCGGCGGTCCCGGTGTGGCATTCCTGGTGTGGCGTGTCGACGTCCTGTGGTGACGTCCTGCGGTGGCGTCGATGTCGATGCCGAGGGCCGACGTCGGGAGGCGTCGACGGCGTGACGACGGCATGACGGCGGCGTGTCGACGGCGTGTCGACGGCCCCGGGGGCGGGGCGGGCGGCCGGGCCGGGTGAAGATGGACCGTCATGCCGAGCACCGCCGAACCACCCATCACCGCCGTGAACGCGACCGAGGAACAGTCGCGGGGCGGCTTCCGGGTGCGGCTGGACAACTTCGAAGGCCCCTTCGACCTGCTGCTCAGTCTGATCGCCAAGCACAAACTCGACGTCACCGAAGTGGCGCTGGCCACCGTCACCGACGAGTTCATGGCACACATCCGGGCGATGGGCCCGGACTGGGACCTGGACGCGGCGACCGAGTTCCTGGTCGTCGCCGCGACCCTGCTCGACCTCAAGGCCGCCCGGCTGCTGCCCGTCGCCGACGTCGAGGACGAGGAGGACCTGGCGCTGCTGGAGGCCCGCGACCTGCTGTTCGCCCGGTTGCTGCAGTACCGGGCGTACAAGCGGGCGGCGGCCCTCTTCGGCGAGCGCTGGGCCGCCGAGCTGGCCCGACGCCCGCGCACCGTCGGGCTGGAGCCCCGGCATGCCGGGCTGCTGCCCGAGGTGGTCATCACCATCGGCCCGGAGCGGCTCGCGCAGCTGGCGGCCAGGGCCATGGAACCCAAGCCGAAGCCCGTCGTGTACGTCGACCACATTCACAGCCCGCCCGTCAGCGTGCGCGAGCAGGCCGGGCTGGTGGTCGGGCTGCTCACCGAGCTCGGCGAGGCGTCGTTCCAGCGGTTGGTCGAGGACGCGCCGGACGAGCTGGTGGTCGTCGCCCGTTTCCTGGCGCTGCTGGAGCTGTACCGGGAGCGGGTGCTGGCCTTCGAGCAGCCGGAGGCGCTGGGCGAACTGCTGGTGCGCTGGGTGGCGGAGGCGGACCGGGGCGCGGTCGAGGTGACGGACGAGTTCGACCGGCCGGTGGGTGAGCGGGAGCGGGAGGAGAGTCGATGAGTGGTGGGAGCGGGAGCGGGAGCGGGCGCCCGAGCGGGAGCGGGGTCGGCGGGCGGCCGGTGCGGCGCCCGCTCGGGCTGCCGGGGCGGCCGCGGGCCGGGGAGTGGCTGGAGCCGGCCTTCGAGCTGCTGCCGGAGCCGGTGGCGGGGCCCGTGACGGATCCGGTGGCGGCGGGGTCGGTGGTGGAGCCGGTAGCGGCGTCCGTGGGTGCGTCGGCGGAGGGCGAGGCCCGGGTCGTGCACCAGAAGTCGGCCCCGTCGACCTCCGGCGTCACTGATGTGGTCGGCGTCGCTGATCCGGCCGGGGGCGAGGAGACGCCCGGGGCCGGGTTGAAGGCCGAGCTGGAGGCGATCCTGATGGTCGTCGACGAGCCTGCCGGGGAGGAGAGGCTGGCCGGCGTGCTGGAACGGCCCCGGGCGCAGGTGGCCGCTGCGCTGCGCGAACTGGCCGCCGAATACACCGCCCAGGGCCGCGGATTCGACCTGCGGCTGGTCGCCGGCGGGTGGCGGTTCTACAGCCGGGACACCTGCGCTCCGGCCGTCGACCGCTTCCTGCTGGACGGCCAGCAGGCCCGGCTCACGCAGGCCGCATTGGAGACCCTGGCGGTCGTCGCCTACCGGCAGCCGGTGTCCAGATCGAGGGTTTCCGCCGTCCGCGGTGTGAACTGTGACGGCGTGATGCGTACCCTGGTACAGCGAGGACTGGTGGAAGAGGCCGGATCCGAGCCCGAAACAGGTGCGATCCTGTATCGGACGACGAACTACTTCCTGGAACGGATGGGGCTCCGCGGCCTGGACGAGCTGCCGGAGCTCGCTCCCTTCCTGCCCGAGGTCGACGACGTGGAAGCGGAGTCCCTGGAGGGCACGATGATCGCGGAGGCGGTCGCCGCCGCTGCCGTGCAGGCCGTGGGCGGCAGTGGCGAGGCCGGTCGGGCTGCGCCTGATCGGTAGGGGGCGGTGAGGTCGGCCGAAACGACCGCACATCCCAGACGGTAACGACGTACGGACACTTTGATGCGTAGCAGTGGCAACGGCAGGAACGGCAGCGGCGGCGGCAGCGGTCGCAGCGGACAGGGCGGGGGCCGGGGCGGCGGCTCCTACGGCGGCAGCGGCAGCGGCCGCAGCGGCTCGGGCTCGGGCTCCGGCTCGCGCGGGGGTTCGTACGGCGGTGGATCCGGCTCGGGCTCCGGCTCGCGGGGCGGCTCGTACGGCGGTGGATCCGGTTCGGGCTCCGGCTCGCGCGGCGGCTCGTACGGCGGCGGCAGCGGTGCCGGTTCGCGCGGCGGCTCGTACGGCGGTGGATCCGGCTCGGGCTCCGGTTCGCGCGGCGGCTCCGGCTCGTACGGGCGGGACAGCCGCCGGGACGACCGGCGCGACGACAACCGGTACCCGGACCGCCCGCTGCGGCCCGAGGAGCGGCGCTACGACCGCCCCGAGTTCGGCGGTGGCCCCAACGCCACCCCCGCCCGCGGCGGCTACTCCGGCCGGCGCCCCAGCCCGGCCCCGCGCCCGCGCCGTGAGGGCCAGGGCGCCCCGGGCGACCCGCGCCGCCAGCCGCAGCGCTCGCGCGAGCTGCAGGCCAAGATCGAGGACGCCGTCCTCGCCCGGCACGACAAGCCGGCCGTCAAGCTGCCCAAGACCTTCGGCGAGCCCGAGGGCGAGCGCCTGCAGAAGGTGCTGGCCCGGGCGGGCATCGGCAGCCGCCGCGCCTGCGAGGAGCTGATCGAGCAGGGCCGGGTCCAGGTCAACGGCAAGCTCGTCACCGAGCAGGGCAAGCGGGTCGACCCGCAGAACGACGAGATCAAGGTGGACGGCCTGACCGTCGCCACCCAGTCGTACCTGTTCTTCGCGCTCAACAAGCCGGCCGGCGTGGTCTCCACCATGGAGGACCCGGACGGGCGCCAGTGCCTCGGCGACTACGTGACCAACCGGGAGACCCGGCTGTTCCACGTCGGCCGTCTGGACACCGAGACCGAGGGCATCATCCTGCTCACCAACCACGGCGAGCTGGCCCACCGTCTCACCCACCCCCGGTACGGCGTGACCAAGACCTACCTGGCCGCCATCCAGGGCCCGATCCCGCGCGACCTGGGCAAGCAGCTGGCGCAGGGCATCGAGCTGGAGGACGGCTTCGCGCGCGCCGACAGCTTCAAGGTGATCTCCAACGTCGGCAAGAACTACCTGGTCGAGGTGACCCTGCACGAGGGTCGCAAGCACATCGTCCGCCGGATGCTGGCCGAGGCCGGCTTCCCGGTCGAGAAGCTGGTGCGCACGCACTTCGGCCCGATCGCGCTGGGCGACCAGAAGTCGGGCTGGCTGCGCCGTCTGACCAACCCCGAGGTCGGTCAGCTGATGCGCGAGGTCGGTCTGTAGACCGGTCGGTATATTTCTATAGACCGGTCGGTATATTCCGGTTGGGCTATGTAGACCGGTCGGCATATTCCCCCAGGAGTCTGTAGACCGGTCGGTATATTCGGGCTTCCGCTGAGGGCCTCCCCGTCGAAAGGCGGGGAGGCCCTCGGTCGTTCGGTGGGGGTGGGTGGGGTGCGAGGCGGGGCGCAACCCCTGGTCACGGCCTTGTCAGCGCCATGATCCGTGGCAGAGGATTGCCACCGGACCACCATCCGCCCAGTGGCGGGACTGCGCCAGGGCCGGCGCCGGTGGGGGGCGAACGGGGGAGACGGCGTCGTGTCGGATGCACCACTCAGCGCACTGGGACTGGCCGAGCCGGACGGACAGGTCTACGCGGCGCTGGTGGCCAATCCGCAGTCCACCGCGGAGGAACTGGCCGAGGGATGCGGCCTGACGCTCCAGCAGAGCGTGCGCGCCCTGGACCGCCTGGCGCAGCAGGGCATGGCGACCCGGGCGCCGGTGGACCGGCAGCGCTACCTGCCGGTCGCCCCCGACGTCGCGATCGGCACCCTGATCGGCCACCGCGAGTCCGAACTGCGGCACGCCCGGGCCGAGATGCACCGTCTGATGGACGCCTTCCGGGAGGCCTCGCGGTACACCGATCCGGCGCACTCGGTGGAGGTGCTGACCGGTGGCGAGGCGATCGCGCAGCGGCTGGAGCACATCACCGAGACCAGCCAGTACCAGGTCCGCGGCTTCGACCGCCCGCCGTACATCCAGGATCCGGTGACCCCGATCCCGTTGCAGCGGCGGCGGTTGCGGGAGGGCCTGCGGCTGCGGACCGTCTACGACCGGGACGCGGTGGCCTGGCCGGGCCGGCTGGAGCGGAACATCCTGGCCGGGGTCGCGGACGGCGAGGAGGCCCGGGTCCGGCCGTCGCTGCCGATGAAGATGATCATTTCGGACGACCGGATGGCGATCATCCCGATCAGCGTGGGCGACAGCGTCCTCGACGCTGCGTACGTCATCCACCCCTCCGCGCTGCTCCAGGCGCTGGACACGCTGTTCGAGGCGGAGTGGGAGCGCGCCGTCCAGTTGCAGGCCGCGATCGGCACCGGGGACGCGACGCTGGAGCCGGAGGCCGACCACCGCAAGCTGCTGGGCCTGCTGGCGGCCGGCCTCACCGACGAGTCGATCGCCCGGTCGCTCGGCTGGAGCGCCCGCACCACCCAGCGCCGGTTGCAGAGCCTGATGCGCTCGCTGGGCGCCACCACCCGCTTCCAGGCCGGTATGGCGGCCCGGGAGCGGGGTTGGTTGTGACGGGAGTTGGCTGTGCACTGGGCCGGGCGGACGTCGGGGGTCGGGCGTCAGCTCCAGGGGGTGAGGGCGGCCCAGCGGCCGTCCGGGCCGCGCTCGACCTTCAGCAGGCCCTTGACGGCGGAGCGGTTGAGCCGTCCGTAGACGTGCGGGAACAGCAGGCCGGGGGTGGCCCCGGGCGGCGGTGCGCCGTGCGGGGCCTCCCACTTGACCATCGGTTCCACCTGTGACTCCTCGATCAGCAGTGCCATCAGCGGGTCGGGAGTGTCGGCGAAGAAGGCGTTGGCCACCGCGAGCGCCGTCTGTTCGTCCGCCGAGCAGTGGATGAACCCGTCGGTGAGCAACGACGCGGTGGTGTACGGCCGACCGGGGTCGGACAGCCAGTCGTCCAGGGGTGCGAGGTGGAGGATCATGTTCCTGTTCTACCCGGTTTGGTCCTGAGCGGTCGTCACGAGCGGACCGGTGTTCAGACGGCGGCGGAGGCCGGGCTCCTCAGAGCCCGGCGACCTTGGCGGTGGCGGAGACCTCGTAGACCAGCGTGACCGTCCGGCGGGCGCCGGGCCCGAGCGGGACGTCCCAGCGGAGGATGCCCTCGGCGTCGAAGGCGTCCGGCGACGGGGAGCACTCCTCCTTGCGCAGCCGCACCTCCACCGCCGACACCTCGGAGACCGGCACCCGCTCGCGGACCGCGACGACCTGTTCGTCCCGCTCCTCCGGGCCGGAGAAGCGGGAGAGGTGCAGCCGCACCGTCCGGGTGGTCGTCTGGCGGCCGGTGAGCCCGGCGGTGGCCTGGCGTTCCTCGGCCTCGCGGACCACCCGGTAGCCGTCCGAACTGCCGAACGCCAGCTCGGCGTCGGCCCCGGCGGCGGTGAAGCCCAGCTCGCCCCGGCCGGTGAAGCCGCTGCCGCGGACCAGTTCGACCGGACCCGCCAGCAGCGGGTGCCCGGCCGTGTTGCGGAAGCGGACCACCTGGGTCACCAGCGGGGACAGCTCCGGCGCGCACGCGTACTCGCTGCTCGCCTGCCCGGTGAAGGCGCCGAGCGGCACCCGGTGCGCCCGGCCGTCGGAGGGCACGGTGGCCGGAGCGGGCGCGGGCAGCACCCGGACCTCCCCGCCGTCGTCCACCCCCGGTACCCCGGCGGCCGGGCCGAGCGCGCTGATCGCCTCCTCGCGCAGCTCCACCTCGACCGTGCGGCGCTCCTCCGCGGTGCGCTCGCGCAGCATCAGGACGTCCTCGGCGACGGCGGGCGGGTCGGTGGCGAGGGCCGAGCGGGCGGTGGAGAAGGTGAGCCGGACGCCGGTCCAGTCCTCGCCGGTGCGCTGCCAGACCACCGCCTCCGACTCCAGCCGCAGGCTCCCGCCGTCCAGGGTGGCCCGGTACGAGGGGCGCCAGAGGGCGCACGGCACCAGGTGGGTGACGGCCAGCCCGCTCGGGCCGGGCCGCGCCGCCTCGACGGTGAGCTCCAGGTGGGCGACCAGTTCGGCCGGTTCCTCCTCGGCCTGGTCGAGGGCGAGCAGGGCCTGCGAGCGCTCCTGGTCCAGGCGGCGCAGCCGGGAATGGGTGGTCCGCAGCTCCTCGCCGTGGCGCTCGCGTTCGGCGTCCACCCGGTCCAGTTCGCGGGCCCAGCGGGTGCGTTCGAGCTCGCCGATCCCGGCGCCCTCGCCGATCTCGCGCAGCAGGTCGGCGGAGAGCTGGGCGAGCAGCGCCAGCCGGGCTTCCAGGCGGGCGCGGGTCTGGTCGGCGAGGCGGCTCGCGGTCTCCAGCTCGTGCAGCCGGTGGCGCAGCCGGGAGTCCTCCGGGCCGGGCGGCAGCGGGGCGCGTGGGATCCAGTCGCGGACGATCCGGGCGTCCAGCACGCGGGTGCCGGGGGCGGTGGTCTCGGCGCGCAGGGTGCGGTCGACGGCGAGCGCGGTGAGCGGGCCCAGTCGCAGCCGCTGGACGCCTGCGGTGAGGTCGACGGTGGTGGTGCGTTCGACCTGGCTGCGGTCCTCCAGGCAGGTGACGGCGGTGACGGGGAGGGGGATGGTCGTTCCGGTCATCGTTCAGTTCCTCCGGTTTCCACCGACGATGGCCTTTCCGGCCGGGATCTTGATCTGGTAGCCGCCGTCCAGCTCGGTGCGGCCGCCGGGCGGCAGCTCGACCCGCCAGAGCCGGGTGCTGGGCGGGCAGTCCGGCGTGGAGACCGCCGGGGCCTGCCAGTCGGCCCGCTCCTCGATCCGGATCTCGGCGTCGGAGGTGACCGGCACGCGCTCGCGGACCTCCACGGTGACGGTGCGGCCGAGCCGGTTCGCCAGCTGGACGTGCACCCGGTGGTCGAGCACGGTGCTGCTGCTCAGCATGCCCGCGGTGGACTCGTGCAGCTCGGTGCGGCGCGCCACCTCGATGCTCTCGGTGACCCCGATGCCCAGGCTCCGCAGCCCGCCCGGGGCGAGGGTGGGCAGGGCGGCGGTGAGCAGGAACTCGTCGTCGACGGTGACCTCGACCGGGCCGGCCAGCACGGCGCGGTCGGTCCGGTTGGCGAGCACCAGGGTGGCGTACACCTTCTCCTCGACGGCGGGGACGGTGACGTACTCCGGGCGGACGGACACCGGGATCTCGTCGATCGTGACGGTGTGCCAGGTGCCGTCGGACGGGATGTCGGCGGGGGCGGCGGAGTCGAAGCGGTGGTCGAAGGAGCCCGCCGACTCGCGGGGCGGGACGGCGTGCCGGGGGAGTGCCAGATGGCGGACCCGCTCGCCGCCGGTGTCGCCCGGGGGCTTCGCCGCCGGCCCGTAGTGGTCGGTCTGCTCGGTCTGCTCGGCCTGGGGGCGCAGGGTGCCGCGGTGGGCGGCGGGTGCGTCGGGGCCTGCCAGGACGAGGCCGGGGTAGTCGAGCAGGGAGGCGTCCGGGGCGAAGCCGGTGCCGGGGGCCTCGGTGCCGCCGCCGCTTCGGCGGGAGCGGCGGGCGAGCGGGTGCAGGTCCGGCGGGGGCGCGCCGCCCGGTGCCACGGGGGCGGGCGGCGGCGCGGGGGCCTGGGGCATCGAGGCTTGGTACATCGAGGCTTGCGGCAGGGGGGCTTGGGGCATCGGGGCGGCGGCGGGTGCACCGCCGTATCCGGCGAAGCCGCTCGGGGCGGGCGGGGGCGCCGGGACGGGGTCGTCGATGTCCAGGGTGCCGCCGCGCCCGGCGGGGGCGGCCAGCCGGGCGGCGTCGGCCACGAGGCCGGCGTCGGCGGGCCGGGCGCCGCCGAGGCGGTTGAGCCGGGCGGCGGATCCGTACGGGCCGGGGGCCGAGACGGCGAGCGGGGCCTTGCGGCGCGGGGTCGGGCGGGCACCGGCTCCGGCGTCGTCGTAGCCGGCGAAGAGGTCGGCCAGGCCGGCCGGGGGCTCGCGCCAGCCGGACGGCGGCGGGGCGGGCTGGCTGCGGCCGATCCGCAGCGAGCGGAGCCGGGGCAGGTCGGTGCGGCGGTCGAGGTCGGCGGTGGAGAGGGCGAGCCGGACGCCGGTCCAGTCCTCTCCGGTCTGCTGGGCGACGGAGGCGCGCAGGACGAGTCGGCCGGTGTCGGCGCCGTGGCGGTAGGAGAGGCGGTAGGCGGGCACCCAGCGGGCGGCGGGGACGCCGTACTCCAGCTCGATGTCGAGCCGGGCGGGGGGCTTCTCGGGGGCTGGGGCGACGGGTTCCCCGGCGGATTCCGGGGCGGATTCCATGGTGGGTTCCGGGGCGGGCTGTGCGGAGAGTGCCGAGGCCTGCGCGGTGGTGAGGGTGAGCAGGACGGTGGCGGCGGTCCCGACCGGGTGGGCGGGGCCGGCCGTGGATGCGCGGTCCAGCCGGTCGGCGGCCAACTCGCGCTCATGGTCCGCGAGTTCGACTTCCGTGGTGAGCTCCTCGGCGCGTCGCTGGAGCCGGGTCAGGCGCTCGTCGACGAAGTCGGCCAGCTCCAGCCAGGCGTCGGCGGGCGTCCGCCGCAGCGGTTCCTCGGGCCGCCGCTGCGGTGGTACGGCGCGCAGGGCGGAGGTCTCGGCGATCGCGGTCAGGACCAGTCGGCGGCGCTCGGTGAGTGCGCCCTGGCGCTCCATGGCCTCATCCAACTCGCGGCGGAGCCGGGGGAGTTCGGTCGGCTCGTGGAACTCGGCGAGCAGCTCCAGCCGGGCCTCGGTGACCGCCGTCCCGCTCGGGCCGTCGAGCACCCGGGCACGCAGCGAGCGGCCGTCCAGGGAGGAGGGCAGACCGGTCAGCCGCAGCCGGCCGTCGGCCGGGAGCGGGACGCTGGCCCGGCGGCGGCACACCGCGCCCTCGGCGTAGACCACGACGGAGTCCAGGACCGACGGGTGGGCGGGGACGGCGGGGGGTTTCGGGGGCCCGGCCTCGCCGACGTGTCGGGCCTCGCCGTTCTGCTGATCGTCGCCGCTGTGCTGATCGTCCATGCGCAACCCCTTCGTTCGCGTGCCGTGTTCCGCGTGTCGCCCGCGCCGTGCCCGGGCGGCCAGTCTGCCCCGCTTCGGTGCGGGCGTCGCCGGATTTCGCGGGGTGCGGCGTGTATGCCCGTTGGCGGGTCTGGCGGTCTGGCGGTCTGGCGGCCTGGCGCGTTCGCGGTCCTGTGGTGCCCGCCGTGTCCGGCGTGCCTCCGCATGGTGTGGGACGGGGGCGGGGCCGCCGTGGTTGCCCAGTGGGCGGGCGGTGGGGGCGAGGGTGGGGCGGATGCGAGAGGATGGGGCGCGGGTGTTCCCGGCCGGTGCCGGGGCGCCGACCGGACCGAGAACCGGCGAGGCCGGGCAGCCCGGAACGCGAAGCCCGAGAATTCGAGAAGGAGCGCGACCCGCCATGCGCACTGCCGTCGTCGTCGGTACCGGACTGATCGGCACCTCCGCCGCGCTCGCCCTGGCCGGCCGCGGGCTGACCGTCCATCTGGAGGACGCCGACCCGGACGCCGCCCGGACCGCCGCCTCGCTCGGCGCCGGCATCACCGAGCCGGCCGACGGCCCGGTCGACCTGGCGATCATCGCCGTGCCGCCCGCCCTGGTCGGCAAGGTGCTCGCCGACTGCCAGCGCCGCAACCTGGCCCGCTGGTACACCGACGTCGCCAGCGTCAAGGCCGGCCCGCGCATCGAGGTCGCCGCGCTCGGCTGCGACACCGTCCACTACATCGGCAGCCACCCGATGGCCGGCCGCGAGCGCTCCGGCCCGCTGGCCGCCCGCGCCGACCTGTTCGAGGGCCGCCCCTGGGTGCTCACCCCCACCGACGACACCGACACCGAGACGCTCAACGCCGCCCTGGAACTGGTCGCGCTCTGCGGTGCGATGCCGATCGTGATGGACGCGACCGCGCACGACCGGGCCGTCGCCCTGGTCTCGCACGCCCCGCAGCTGGTGTCCTCGCTGGTCGCCGCCCGGCTGGAGCACGCCGACGAGACCGCCATAAGGCTCTCCGGGCAGGGTGTCCGGGACGTCACCAGGATCGCCGCCTCCAACCCCGGCATGTGGGTCGACATCCTCTCCGCCAACGCCGGCGCGGTCGCCGACATCCTGGAGGAGGTCGCCTCCGACCTCGGGGAGACCGTCACCGCGCTGCGCGCCCTGGACGCCCCCGAGGAGGGCGAGCGCCGGGCGGGCGCGGCCGGGATCGAGGCGGTCATGCGGCGCGGCAACACCGGCCAGGCCCGCATCCCCGGCAAGCACGGCGCGCCGCCCACCCGGTACGAGACGGTGGCCGTGGTGCTCGGTGACCAGCCCGGCGAGCTGGGCCGGCTGTTCGGCGAGGTCGGCGCGGCCGGGGTCAACATCGAGGACGTCGTCATCGAGCACTCGACCGGCCAGCAGGTGGGCTTCGTCCAGCTGTCGGTGGCGCCCGGGGCGGTCAAGCCGCTCACGGTGGCGCTGCGGGCGAGCGGGTGGAGCGTCCGGGACTGATCGGGCTGCGGGGGCCGGTCGGCTTCTGGGACTTCGGTTGAGCGGTTCGGTCGAGCGGTTCGGTTGAGGGGGAGCAGGGATGATCATCGAGTTGCCGCTGGGCGAGACCCGGCACGGGTCCTACGGCCGGCCGGTGGACCTGGGGAACGAACGGTTCCTGCGGGCGGTGGTGGGTGGGGACTTCCGGATCCACCACCGCAGCGTCGAAGCGCTGGTCGAACTGCCCCGGCCGACGCCGCCGGACCCGGAGTCCACCGAGCCGGAGCCGACCTGCAGCCTGCTGGTGCGGGCGGTCCACGCCGCCTTCGCGGAGCACCTGCCGCTCAGCCTGTCGCCGGACGTGCTCTGGTACGCGGTGGTGCACGAGGTGGCCGTGCACGCGCGGATGTACGCGCCGAGGTACCGGGCGCTGTTCGGCGGTGCCGAGGGGCGCCGGGAAGCGATCGTGGTCCGCGACGACGCCCTGGCGGCGCCCGGCCCGGACTGGTCGCGGTCGATCCGGCTGGTGCGGGAGCCGCTGGCGGCGGCGGTCGGGGCCGAGCTGGTGGAGCTGTTCCAGCCGGCGTTCTCGACGACCACGCCCGACGACGCCTCCTCCGCGCTGGTGGCGCTGATGGACGTGGTCAGCCCCTACTACGCCTTCCGCTGGGAGACCCGCTGCGGCATCCCGCGGATCCGGCTGGAGGGCACGGCCGGGGACTGGGCGCTGCTGGTGGCGCGGGTCGCCGGGCTGGCGGAGCGCTTCGACTGGCTGGCGCCGTGGTTCGCCGAACTGCGCCCGGTGCTCGACG
This sequence comes from Kitasatospora sp. NPDC091276, assembly GCF_040684355.1. Classification (NCBI taxonomy): domain Bacteria; kingdom Bacillati; phylum Actinomycetota; class Actinomycetes; order Kitasatosporales; family Streptomycetaceae; genus Kitasatospora; species Kitasatospora sp. NPDC091276. The sequence continues at coordinate 37,868 of NZ_JBFBFU010000030.1, forward strand.
AGATCGCGGCGACCGCGGCGGGCGGGACGGTCGACGACGAGTTCTGGCGCTCGCTCTTCAAGTGGCGGTCGATGTCCGGCGGCCCACGGGTGACCGGCTGGCTCACCGCCTTCCTCGCGCACACCCAGACCCCCGACGGGCCCCGGCTGCGCCAGTCCTTCGGCTGGCGGGAGGCGGACGCCAACCCGTACCACCGGGACTCCTTCGCGGTGAACGACTTCCCCTCGCACGTCTCCAAGGTGCCGTTCGTCTGGGACCACCTCGGCCGCGAGATCCCGATGGCCTTCACCGCCGGCATCCTCGGCATCGAGTGGGACGGGGAGTACCTGCGGCCCCGGCTGGGCAACGCCGTCCTGCGGATCCTGGGCCCCGACCGGGGCTGATACCGGCGCCGATATCGGGACCGATACCGGCGCTGATACCGGGGCTGTCACCGGAGCCGATACCGGCGCTGTCACCGGAGCCGAGGGGGCCGGCAGGGGGCTGGTACTGGGCTGATCGGGTGGCGGAGTGGGTAGGGCGGCGGTCCATTAACCTTGAGGGAGACAACCCCCTGCCGTCTGCCTCCCCAGGCCCCGGCTTTCACGCCCAGAGAGAGGTTCGGCCCCGTGGACACTGCCGACCGAGCGCACGCCCCGGTCGTCGTCGCGATCGACGGACCCTCCGGTTCGGGCAAGTCGACCGTCTCGCGGGCGGTGGCGGCCCAGCTGGGCCTGAGCTTCCTGGACACCGGCGCCATGTACCGGGCGATGACCTGGTGGATGCTGGCCAACGACGTCGCCGTGGCCGACCCGGAGGCGGTGGCCGTCGCGTGCGGCAAGCCGGTGATCGTGTCGGGCACGGACGCGGACGGTCCCACCATCACGGTGGACGGCCAGGACGTCTCCGGACCGATCCGCGGCCCCGAGGTGACGGCGCAGGTCAGCGCCGTCTCCGCGGTGCCGGCGGTGCGCTCCCGGCTGGTGGAGCTGCAGCGCGGCTGCGCCGAGGTCGCCGAGCGCGGCATCGTCGCCGAGGGCCGGGACATGGGGACGGTGGTGTTCCCGAACGCCACCGTCAAGGTGTTCCTGACCGCCTCCGAGCAGGCCCGGGCCGAGCGCCGGGCGGCCGAGCTGCGCGCCAAGGGCGTCGACGAGGCGACCATCACCGCGATGGCCGCCGACCTCGCCCGCCGGGACGCCGCGGACTCCTCCCGGAAGACGGCCCCGCTGGCCCAGGCCGCGGACGCCGTCCTGGTGGACACCAGCGAGCTCACCCTGGAGCAGGTGATCGACCGGATCACCGCGCTGGTGGAGGAGCGGGCCGGGATGTCGTCGGTCTGAAAGGACGGACGGGCCCGAAGGGACGGACCGGTCTGAAGGACGGACCGGTCCGGACAGCCACAATGGTCTGAACGGCCGAAATGGTCTTAACGACCGGAATGGCCGGAACGGCCGAATGAGCTGCGGTGCCGCCGAGGTGCCGCGGAGAAAACCATCGCGCTGCCCCGAGCGGGGCAGGTACGCACGGCGCGCCCCTGGGAAGGGCCGCGCCGGGAAACGGAACAGACGAACATGACCGCAGAGCACTCCGACACCGGCCACGGTGGACTGGACGCCGCCGACTACGCCGAGTTCATGGCCATCGCCGCCGAGGAAGGCTTCGACGTCGACGGCGTGGACGGCTTCGACGGCGCCGAGCACGTACCGCTGCCGGTGCTGGCCGTCGTCGGTCGCCCGAACGTCGGCAAGTCGACCCTGGTGAACCGCATCATCGGCCGCCGTGAGGCCGTCGTCGAGGACAAGCCGGGCGTCACCCGCGACCGGGTCACCTACGAGGCCAGCTGGAACGGCCGCCGCTTCAAGGTCGTCGACACCGGCGGCTGGGAGATCGACGTCCTCGGCATCGACGCGATGGTGGCCGCGCAGGCCGAGCTCGGCATCGAGCAGGCCGACGCGGTGCTGTTCGTGGTCGACGCCACCGTCGGCGCCACCGACACCGACGAAGCCCTGATCAAGCTCATCCGCCGGGCCGGCAAGCCGACCGTGCTGTGCGCCAACAAGGTCGACGGCCCGTCCACCGAGGCCGAGGCCGCCTACCTGTGGTCGCTGGGCCTGGGCGAGCCGTACCCCGTCTCCGCGCTGCACGGCCGAGGCTCGGGCGACCTGCTCGACGCCGTCATGGACGCGCTGCCCGAGGCCCCGCCGCAGACCTTCGGCGACGCCGCCCCCGGCGGCCCGCGCCGCATCGCGCTGATCGGCCGCCCGAACGTGGGCAAGTCCAGCCTGCTGAACAAGGTCGCCGGCGAGGAGCGGGTGGTCGTCAACGAGCTGGCCGGCACCACCCGTGACCCGGTCGACGAGATGATCGAACTCGCCGGCAAGACCTGGAAGTTCGTCGACACCGCCGGCATCCGCCGCCGGGTCCACCTGACCGCCGGCGCCGACTTCTACGCCTCGCTGCGGACCTCCGCCGCGCTGGAGAAGGCCGAGGTCGCGGTCGTCCTGGTCGATGCCAGCGAGACCCTCGCCGAGCAGGACACCCGGATCATCTCGATGGCCGTCGAGGCCGGGCGCGCCGTCGTCATCGCCTACAACAAGTGGGACCAGATGGACGAGGAGCGCCGCTTCTACCTGGAGCGCGAGATCGAGCGCGACCTCGTCCAGGTGCAGTGGGCCCCCCGGGTCAACGTCTCGGCCAAGACCGGCCGGCACATGGAGAAGCTCGTCCCGGCGATCGAGACCGCGCTGGAAGGCTGGGAGACCCGCATCCCGACCGCGCGGCTGAACGCCTTCCTCGGCGAGCTGGTGGCCGCCCATCCGCACCCGATCCGCGGTGGCAAGCAGCCGCGCGTCCTGTTCGGCACCCAGGCGGGCATCCGTCCGCCGCGGTTCGTGCTGTTCGCCTCGGGCTTCCTGGAGGCCGGCTACCGGCGCTTCATCGAGCGCCGGCTGCGTGAGGAGTTCGGCTTCGTCGGGACGCCGATCTCGATCTCGGTGCGGGTCCGGGAGAAGCGCAAGAGGAAGTAGGACGTCGTGATCCACCGGCAGTAGTCGAGTCGGTGGGTGCCGGCAGCAGGTGTGGGCGAGGGCCCCGTCACGGTGGTGGCGGGGCCCTCGTCGCGTGTACGGGGTCGTGCGGGCGCCGCGCGGGCGCCGTGGGGGTGGTGCGCAGGCGGGCGGTTCAGTGGTGGTCGCCGTTGCGGCCCGGGGGGAGGGAGAGCATCTGGCGGTGGCGGCCGCCGGTGGGCGCGGCGGTGGCGACGCCGGTGGCGGTGCCCATGGCCGGGGCGGGGGCCGGGGGCGGCGCGGGCATCGCGTGCGGGATCGGGCCGAGGTAGCCGGCGGCCACCCAGCCCTGGCCGTTGGTGAACTGGGGCGGCGGGGGCGGGGTGTGCTGAGGGGCGCTGGCCGCCGGGGTGGCCTGGCCGAAGCCGTCGCTGGTCGGGGCGGCGGGCTCGGCGTGGGGGTGGGGGTGCGGCTGAGGGGCGTTGTGGCCGGTGTGGCCCATCGCGCCGTGATGGGTGTGGCCGGTGGCGCCGTGATGGGTGTGGCCGGTGGCGCCGTGATGGGTGTGGTTCGTGGCGCCGTGGCCGGAGTGCCCGGTGGCGCCGTGGTTGGCGGCGTGCCCTGCGGAGTGGCCGTGCTGCTGGCTCGGCATGTACTGCGGCAGGCCGGGCGCCTGTCCCCCGTAGCTGTGGAAGGCCTGGTGCTGGGGCGGGTACGGGCGCGGTTCGCCGAGCACCGGGTAACCGTCGCGGACCGCGAAGCCGGTGAACTTCAGGTCCTCCTCGCCCGAGCGGTCGCCCGGGAGCGCGCGGAACAGCCGCCGGTACTCGGAGTACAGCTCGTCGTAGATCGGCGTCGTCGAGTGCGGGTGCTCCGCGTCGTACGACGGGCGCATGCCGGGGATCGAGCGGGGGGCGGTGGTGGACCGGCCGGGGGACGCGGAGACGTCGTAGCTGTACACACAGGGGCCAACGAGTGAGGGGGCACAGGGATGCGGGGTTGCCAGGGCCCGGCCGGAAGGCGGCTTGTGCCGAGGGGGAGGCCGCCTTCCAGCGGGTGCGGAGCCCGGGCGTGGAGCCCGGGTGCCGGCGGGTTGGGGCGCGGCTGGGGCTGGGGCTGGATGCTGCTGGGTCGGGGGCGCGGCTGGGTCGGGCGCGCGCTGCTGGGGCTGGGTGCCGAGGGGCTCAGGTGCCGGCGAGGGGGAGGGAGGCGGCGACCACCTGGCCCAGTGCCACCGCCCGCTCCAGCGCCTGGCGGAGCAGGTCCTCGCGCGGCTGACGGCCCACCATCCCGGCCGGGACGGCGTACATGGTGACCTCGGAGAGCTGGCTCGCGGCCATCCGCCAGGCGTCGGTGACCTGGAGCGGCTGGTGCGCCTGCCACCAGCCGGTGCTGCCGCCGGCGGCAGCGGGCTGCAGGATCGCGTGCAGCTTGCCCATCGCCACCAGGACCGACCAGCCGCCCAGTTGGTCCGGGGTCTCGTCGAGGTCGGTGATGGCCTGGAAGCCGGCGTCCTGGAGCAGGTCGAGGAACTCGTCCTCGCCCGAGGTGCTGCCGGGGCGCCCGACCGGGCCGGTCGGCTCGACGACCAGCGAGGCGTGCCCGACCTTGCCGTGCAGCACCAGCCCGCAGGTGATGCCGAGGATGGCGGCCTGGCCCGGCGCGCTGGGCTGGGGGGTGGGGGCGGTCGCCGGGGTCGGCGCGGGAATGGGCACCAGCGGGTGCGCGGGCGCGGCCGGGGCGCCGGTCTGGGCCTGGCTAATGCTGCGGACGGCGCCGACCAGTTGCTCCTCGGCCACCGGCACCACCTGGGACGGGATGCAGCGGGCGTGGGCGAAGGCGAGTACGGCGGTCTCCTCGCCGACGAACAGGACGGTGCTGGTGGGCTCCGCGTGGGTGTCGCCGGAGGTGCGGCAGGAAGTGCATTCGTAGCTGTCGGGTGCGCGGTCGCCGCCGAGGAGGCGGTCCGCCTCGTCGTCGCCGATCTCGGACCGGACCTCGTCGCTGACGTCGAGCATGCGCGGCACGGGTTCTCCTCTTGGTGGGTGCGGTTGGCGGTCGGGGGGCGGATACGGGGAGGTCGCCATGACCAACGGGCCCTTGTGTCAGGCGTCACGGGTGGTCGACGAGGCTGACGGGAATTGCCTCTGATCCGACCGCGCCGCGTGTTCTCGTGGTCGCAATGTGTCGATGTCGGTGGCAGGCCTGCCGGAATGAAACCGTGAGGTGAGTCACGCCGCCGTGATGTTTGATCTACGAATCGACGGCTAAAACGGGCATTTCGGGCAAGATTGTGCGGTCATTACCGCCGGTAACCCTTGGCTGAGCTGGGCAGACCGGTGGAGTTTTGGTTTCCCCGCCGACCGGCTCGTAGCTTCATTGGCGGCGCAACGAGCGCCACCCGGGTTCACCCCCGACGCACCGCCCCTCCGGCTTCCCGCCGGATGCGGCAGGTGCCCGCCGACGCGATCGCTCGAACAGGTCGCCGGTGAGCGGCTGGGTGGCCGGGGCGGCAAGCGGCACGTCCGACACGTGCACGGTCGCCCGATGGACGCGGCAAGTGAACGCGGCCCTCTCCAGGGCCTGGTTCCGCATGCCCGCCCGGGGCTTTCGAGAGGAACCCCATGACCTTCCGTCACGAGACCGCCGCTGCCACCACCTCCACGGCCACCAAGCGCAACCGCGTCCGGATGGCTGTCGTGGCGGGCGCCGCTGTCGCGGCCCTGCCGGTGGCCGGCCTCGTCACGGCCACCTCGGCCTCCGCCGCCTCCGTCTCCACCTGGGACTCCGTCGCCCAGTGCGAGAGCGGCGGCAACTGGGCCATCAACACCGGCAACGGTTTCTACGGCGGACTGCAGTTCACCTCCAGCACCTGGGCCGCCTTCGGCGGCACCGCCTACGCCCCGCAGGCCAACCAGGCCACCAAGGCGCAGCAGATCGCCGTCGCCGAGAAGGTCCTCGCCTCGCAGGGCCCGGGCGCCTGGCCCGTGTGCTCCGTCAAGGCCGGCCTGACCAAGGGCGGCGCCCCGGCGGCCGTCGACACCTCGGCCGGTTCGACCACCGGTTCGACCGCCGCCAAGCCGGCTGCCCCGGCCGCCAAGCCGGCGCAGACCCAGGCCCCGAAGGCCGCCGCTGCCCCGAAGGCCGATGTCGCGCCGAAGGCCGCCGCCCCGAAGGCCGCGCCGAAGAACGACGCCGCCAAGGGCGCCAAGGGCTGGACCGGCTCGAACGACGCCAAGCCGGCCAAGGGCGACAGCTACACCGTCAAGTCCGGTGACACCCTGAGCTCGATCGCCGCCGCGCAGGGCCTGGACTGGCACGACCTGTACAAGAACAACGCCAAGGTCATCGGTGGCAACCCCGACCTGATCCTCCCGGGCCAGACCCTGAGCGTCTGATCAGTTGAGCCTCTGAGCCTCTGAGCCTCTGAGTAGCTGAGTGTTTGAGCAGCTGAGCGATTGACACCGGCTCTCCGGGGTCTGCCGCCTGATGTCGGCTGTCCGACGTCCCCGGCCTGAGCTCGGTTCAGCGGGCCTCCCGGCCCCGGCGCTGTGCTGACACCACGGCCGCTTCTCCGCTGTGCGGGGGAGCGGCCGTCGGCGTTTCCGGTGCTTCTGGCGTCTCTGGTGTTTCTGGCGCGTTCGGCGCGTTCGGCGTGTCGTTGGGGAAGGGCGTGCGGCGACCAGCCTAGGGTCGGCTGCTGTGCTGCCTCCGTGTGACGAGCGTATGTGCCGGGTCGTGCTTCGGCTGGGCGTCGCCGTGGTGCTGCTGGCGGGGTCGGCGGCGATCCCCTGGGAGCGGGCCGGTGCGGCGGTCCGGGTCGCGGACGTCGTGTGGGACGGCCTCGCCGAGTGCGAGAGCGGCGGCGACTGGCAGGCCGACACCGGCAACGGCTACTACGGCGGCCTGCAGATCTGGCCGCCCACCTGGGAGGTCGCCGGAGGCTTGCGCTTCGCCGACCGGCCGGACCACGCGAGCCGCCGGGAGCAGACGACGGTCGGCGAGGAGATCCTCCGACGGCAGGGCTGGGAGGCGTGGCCGGACTGCGCGCGGGAGCTGGGGCTGATCGGCGGATCGCCGGCCCCCGGCGGCAGCCCGACCTCCGGCGGCAGCCCGACCCCCGGTAGCGGTCCGGCCCCCGGTGGCAGCCCGACCCCCGGTGGCGGTCCGGGCTCCCGAGACCGGCCGGGTTTCTGAGGCTGGCCGGGTTTGTGAGGCTGGCCGGGCTTCGGCCACGGCGGTGCGGGAGGATGGTGGGGTGATCCAGGGCGAACTGTTCGGTGACCTGCCCGGTGCCGTCCCGGCCGGCCGGTCGGGGTCCGCTGCCGCGCGCGGGCGCGCCGAGCCCGCCCCCGGTGCCGTCCTCCTCCCCGGCTGGCTGGACGCCGATGCCCAGCTGCGCCTGGTCGCCGCCTGCCGGGAGTGGGCCCGCCCACCGGCCGGCCTGCACGCCGTGCGGATGCCCACCGGCGGAATGATGTCCGTACGGATGGTCAGCCTCGGATGGCACTGGTATCCGTACGGTTATCGGAGGGACGCGGAGGACGGCACGCCCGTCAAGCCGTTCCCGCCCGAACTCGACCGCCTCGCCCGCCGGGCCGTCGCCGACGCCTACGGGACGGACGCCCGGCAGATCGCCGGCGCCGCGTCGTACGAACCCGACATCGCGATCGTCAACCACTACCCGCACGGCGCGAAGATGGGCCTCCACCAGGACCGCGACGAGCGGACCGACGCGCCCGTGGTCTCGCTCTCGCTCGGCGACGCCTGCGTGTTCCGGCTCGGGAACACCGAGACCCGGACCCGCCCGTGGACCGACCTGGAGCTGCGCAGCGGGGACCTGCTGGTGTTCGGCGGCCCGGCCCGGTTCGCTTACCACGGCGTGGTGCGCACGCTGCCCGGCACGGCGGATCCGGCGCTGGGTCTGGTCGGCCGACTCAACATCACCGTGCGGCAGTCGGGGCTGGCGGCGGGGGAGGCCTGAGTCCGGGTGGGCGTTCGTCCGTCCGCTTGGCGGCCGCTCGTCCGCTCTCCCCCTGCTGCTCGCTCACCGCTCGCTTACTCGTTCGAGTGAATCGGGCCCTTCGGCCCGGTGGGCGGGAATGACCCCGGTCGCCGGAGAATTCGAGTGGGTTGGAGAATTCGATCAGGACGGGCACCGGAGCCGGGCGGAAGACCTCCGCCGGGGCCGTGGGCCTGGAGAGGAAGCGCACGCATGGGTACCCCCGTCGACGACCTTGTCGACCTGCTCGACCTGGAGCAGATCGAACTGAACATCTTCCGCGGGCGCAGCCCCGAGGAGGCGCTGCAGCGGACGTTCGGCGGCCAGGTCGCCGGGCAGGCGCTGGTCGCGGCCGGGCGCACGGTGGACGGCGACCGTCCGGTCCACTCGCTGCACGCCTACTTCCTGCGCCCCGGGGTGCCCGGCGTGCCGATCGTCTACCAGGTCGACCGGATCCGCGACGGCCGCTCCTTCACCACGCGCCGGGTGCTCGCCATCCAGGGCGGTCGGCCGATCTTCGCCCTCACCGCCGATTTCCACCGCCCCGAAGAGGGCGGCATCGAGCACCAGCACCCCATACCGGACGTCCCCGCGCCCGAGGACCTGCCCAGCGCTCTGGAGGAGGTCGGCTCCCGACTCGGCGAACTCCCCCCGTTCATCAGCCGCCGCCAGCCCTTCGACATCCGCTACGTCGACCGGCTGCGCTGGACGAAGGAGGAGCTGGCCGGGGTCGAGGCGCGCAGCGGCGTCTGGCTGCGGACGGACGGCCCGCTGCCGGACGACCCGCTGATCCACGTCTGTGCCCTCACCTACGCCAGCGACATGACGCTGCTCGACGCCGTCCGCGCCCCCGTCGAGCCGCTCTGGGGCACCCGGCATTTCGACATGGCCTCGCTGGACCACGCGATGTGGTTCCACCGCCCGTTCCGTACGGACGACTGGCTGCTGTACCAGCAGGAGTCCCCGATCGCCCACGGCGCGCGCGGCCTCGCGCGCGGGCAGATCTTCGACCGGAGCGGGCGGCTGGTGGTGTCGGTGGTGCAGGAGGGGCTGTTCCGGCCGCTGGGCGCCGGCAGCTGACGGGGCGGGCGCGTGGGTGCGTCGCGGCGGCCGGGTGCCGGGCGTCGGGCGTCGGCCGAGCGGGCCGGCCTTCGTCCTGGCGGGCGTCCTGTCCGGGGTGTTGCCGTCGTGACGCCGTGTTGCCGTCCGGTGGCCGCCCTGTGGCGGTTCCGGCAGGCGGGAATGATCCGTCCGGGTGCGCGGCGTTGTGGTGGGTGACCGAGTTGGACGGCCCGAACAGCGGGCCGTCCGAGGACCGCAGTGGGAGGGTGTACCGATGACGGCGACGGCCGCGGAGGACTGGAAGCACTGGAGTGACGGCCGGGCGGCGTCGGTGAGCGCGCCACACGGCCAGCTCGCACTCACCGGCACGCACTGGTTGGAGCCCGAACCCGCCGAGATCGTCGGCCTGCCCGGGCGCTGGTGGGCCGACGCCGAGGGCGTCCGGGTCCGGGCGGCGGCCGCGGACGGCATCACCGTCGGCGGCGCCGACGGCCCGGTCGACGGCGAGGCGCTGCTCCGCCCCGACACCGATCCGGCCGCCGACACCGCCACCCTCGGCGACGTCCTGCTCGTCCCGATCGAGCGCGAGGGCGAGCTCGCCCTGCGGGTCTTCGACCCGGCCGCGCCGCGCCGGACGGCCTTCGCGGGCATCTCCGCCTACCCGTACTCGCCGGAGTGGGCCGTCCCCGCCGTCTTCACCCCGTTCGAGCAGGACGGCGCCCAGTCCGTGCTCGTCCCCAACGCGGACGGCAAGGAGCGCCCGCTCGCCGTCACCGGACAGATCGCCTTCACCGTCGCCGGCGAGCACCGCGAGCTGACCGTCAGCCGCTCCGGCGACCGCCTCACCGGCGTCATCGCGGACGCGACCAGCGGCATCGACACCTACCGGTTCCGCTTCATCACCCTCCCCGCCCCGGACGCGGACGGCCGCACCGTCCTCGACCTCAACCGGGCCTACCTGCCGCCGTGCGCCTTCGCGGACCACTTCATCTGCCCGTTCCCGCCGCCGGGCAACCGGCTCGACTTCGCGGTGGAGGCAGGGGAGAAGCAGGTCCTGACCAGGTAGGACGGGCCGCTGCCCGGCCCCGGTGCGGGGAGCGGGGAGGCCGGGGCGGACCATGGAGGGTTGTGTCGACCAATCATCCTGCCAATCCCGCCCCGGCGTCCGATCCCGCCCCGGCGCCTGCCCCTGCCCCGGCGTCCGATGCCGCCCCGGCCACCGCCGCTGTTCCGGCGGAGGAGCCACCCTCCGACGCCTCCTCTCCGCCGGCCGGAACCGAGGCCCTCCCCTGGTACCGGCGGGCCTTCGCCGACCTCAGCCCACTGCGCGACCACCCCGACTACCGCCGGGTCTGGTTCGGGCAGGCGGTCTCCTCCATAGGCCAGCAGATGACGGCCGTCGCCGTCTCCGTCCAGGTCTACGACGAGACCGGCTCCGCCTTCGCGACCGGCCTGGTCGGCCTCTTCTCCTTCTTCCCGCTCGTCGCCTTCGGCCTCTACGGCGGCGCGATCGCCGACACCGTCGACCGGCGCAAGCTCGGCCTGATCGGTTCGGCCGGGCTCGCCGCCGTCTCCGCCGTCCTCGCCGTGCAGGCACTGGCGGGCCTCGGCCAGGTCGCCGTCCTCTACGCCGCCGTCGCCGCCCAGGCCGGCTTCTTCGCCCTCAGCTCGCCCGCCCGCTCCGCGATGATCCCCCGGCTGGTCCCCAGCCACCAGCTGCCCGCGGCGAACGCGCTGAACACCGTCAGCATGAACCTCGGCCTCACCGTCGGACCCATGATCGGCGGCGTCCTCATCGGCGCCTACGGCACCCAGGCCGCCTACCTGGTCGACACCGTGGCCTTCGCTGGCACCCTCTACGCGATGTGGCGCCTGCCCGCCATGCGCCCGCTCGGCGACCGCAAGGGCCGCGCTTCCGTCCTCGACGGCCTCCGCTTCCTACGCGAGCAGCCCAACCTGCGCACCAGCTTCCTCGCCGACCTGGCCGCGATGATCTTCGGCATGCCGCGCGCCCTCTTCCCCGCCATCGCGGTCACCTTCTACGGCGGCGACGCCCGCACCGTCGGCCTCCTGGTCGCCGCCCCCGCCGTCGGCGCCCTCACCGGCGCCCTCTTCTCCGGCTGGGTCGGCCGCATCCACCGCCAGGGCGCCGCCGTCCTCGTAGCCGTCGCCGCCTGGGGCCTCGCCATCGCCGCCTTCGGCGCGCTCCACAACCTCTGGCTCGGCCTCCTCCTGCTCGCGGTCGCCGGCTGCGCCGACACCGTCAGCATGATCTTCCGCAACACGATGATGCAGGTCGCCGCCCCCGACGAGATGCGCGGCCGCCTCCAGGGCATCTTCATCGTCGTCGTCGCCGGCGGCCCCCGCCTCGGCGACTTCGAGTCCGGCGCCGTCGCCGCCCTCACCAACCCCGCCACCTCCGTGATCACCGGCGGCCTCGCCTGCGTCGCCGCCGTCGTCCTCCTCGCCGCCCGCCGCCCCGCCTTCCTCACCTACGACGCCCGCCACCCCACCCCCTGACCCACCCCGACCCGCCCCTGACCCGCCCACCCCCAACCCGGCAGCGAGCACCCCTCCACGTGCTGTATTGTTTTCCACGTCGCCGGGACAACCGGAGACAAGGTCGAGAAGCCCACAGCAGAGCCCCCCAGGCCCCGCTACCGGGCACCGAGACCACGGGACGTGGCGCAGCTTGGTAGCGCACTTGACTGGGGGTCAAGGGGTCGCAGGTTCAAATCCTGTCGTCCCGACGTGAGTCGGAAAGGCCGTTGGCCGGGAGAGATCCCAGGTCAGCGGCCTTTTGCGCGAGGGGCCGTCAGGGACCAGGCAAATTGGTTCGCGTACTGTTTGGGACCACTTTGGGACCAGGGTGCCCAATGGTGAGGCGGAGGGCCTTTCTGGGTATCCAGTTTGTCCGAATTCCCGCTCACCCTGAGTGACCGAGATTAGATCGTAACAATCGACTTTCGGCCACTTTTCCCCCAGAATTCGGCCGCACGTGGCGAGAGTTGGCCATGCGTGACGATCACACAGATGGCGGGTCAGTGTCAGGATCGACACCTTCGCTCGTTTGCGCCTTGCCCCGCTGGTGACGTTCTGTCATCCGTTCAGGATAAGGGCGCCTGCGGGCTGGGGGAATTCCTTCGTCCGCGACAGACCCCGAGCTCCTGTGGTACCTAGTAGTCCGTCGATCATGGCCCCGAGCGGGCCGCAGAACGAGGGGGACTCTGTGAACGGGCCGTCCACGCCAAGCCGTCCTTCCGGGCCGCCGCCCGCATCCGAGGCACCTCCGCGGCCGACCGCCGCGCTGGCTCCAGCGGCTGCCCCGGCTCGCCGCAGCGGGATCGACCTCCAAGGGTGGAGTGCCGTGGTCACCGCCGCGGTCGCGGTCGTCACCCTTGGCGCCGGCTTCGCGGGCGGCTTCTACACCCAAGCCCAGGTGACTAACGACTCCCGGTCGCAGCCAACTGTCACGGTCACCGTGCCCGGTCCGACCGTCACTGTGGCGGGTCCTACCGTGACCGCGCCCCCGGCGGGCAGTCCGGGTGTGGCACCGGCTGTGAACCCGCTGCCCAGCGGGGTGGCCGGCAGTCCGACGCCGACCACGGTGCGGGTTCTTAGCGCCTCCCCGGACGGCGGGCAGGGCGGAACGAAGTCGGTCCTCACTGGCCGGGGCTTCCCGTCAAACGAGGTCGTCCGCGTGTCCTTCATCATCAAGGGCGACCTCGGTGAGGACTACAAGACGCGCGACCTGCGCGACACCATGACGGACGCCACCGGGGCGTTCTCTGTCGAGGTCGTTATTCCCTCCGACCTGAAGTACGACGCGAACCTGAACGCGTACCTGCGTGCCCGCACCACTGCCACGAAGACCGAGACGGTGTTCGACCTCATCGCCTGATCGGTCCCGGTGGGCCCGCCGATCGGACCGCCGTTCGTCCCGTGCGTGATCCTGCACCTACCCGCTACGAGCCGGGGTGCTGGGCCGCCGCCGGTTCACGGACCAGCTCCTCGGCGGGCACCAAGGGCAAGCGTTCCCGACTCGTCTCGATCATCCCCGAGCTGCGGCCCGCCTCGGGTCCGACGCGGGGGGAGCTTGTCGGCCTCGCTGGGGCTCGGCGCCTCAACGATGGCACCGCGCGGCAGACTGAAGGTCAGGTACTCGATCGGCAGCCGCCCGCCATGCCACCGACTCCCGAACGCCGAGGTCCGCATCACGGTGCGGGCCCACAGGGCGCACGCCCGGGGCGTCGGCGAGGAGGACGAGGGTATCCCAGTTGCGCAGCGCGAGGCCGCCGCACTTGAGGTAGGGCGTTCGGGATTCCAACTCTTCTTCAAGAAGACCGAGTTGAACGTCCAGCTAGAGGCGTGGTGTAGTGCCGGAGTTCGCGGCGGCATAAGTAGTTCAATCATTCAGACGCCTGCATTCGAATGAATTATTCGCCCTGCTTTCTGATGATTTGTCTGATCTGAGTGCTGCACTCAGCGCATGACAAGTACACGCACCATCCGCAGGGGAACGCGGCCCCCGGACGATGAGGACCAGGACGCGATCGTCCAGCGCTTGTTGGACCGCGAGGAGAACCGACTGCTGGCCGAAGCCTGCGAGCCGGAGTCCGGCGACGGCTGGATCGGGTTGGTCTCCGACGCGGGCTTCGTGCGCAAATGCACGGTGCTGGCGCACTCGGCGCCGTTGCACCGGATCGATCAGCGGCAGGCGTGGCAGCAGTTTCCGACAGGTCTGTACGACCCGCGCACGATGGCCCTGGCCGCGCTGGAAGCGGTGGTGAGCCAGCAGGGCATGGAGCTCGAGGCGACGACCGACGACGTAGTCGTCTTCCTCGCCGAACTGGCCCGGAGAGCGGCACCGGATCGCGACGGGACCGAGCACGTGGCGGTCGCGCGGTTCGTCCTGCGGGAACTGCTCAATGACCACGAGGCGGCCGAGCACTTCTCCCTCAGCTACAGCGACTACCGCGAAGGCCATAGCCGGGGCGAGCTGTCGTTCCGCTACCTCGAAGAGGACTTCGGCCGCCACAACCAGCCGGTACTGAAGGCCAGCGTCTCCGCCGTCAACCTGCTGCTGTCCGGACTCGACCACGACCTCGAGGACCAGCAGGCGGCCTACGACGAGATGCTGCGCCGCCAGGTGTCGACCGGCCGCTGGGGCCGGGCGGAGGAGAGCGCTGCGCAGAGCCTGAAACTCTCGCTGCTTCTGGCTGAGCGCGTCCGGACGGTCCTCGCCGAGACCGACCGCGACGTGCGGTCGGTGGACTGGTCGGGGCACGTCGCGACCCTCCTCGACTCCTCCCGCGCACACCTGACCGAACGCCAAAGTGTCGAACTCGGCTTGATGGAACTGATGCGGCAGGCCCGCAACAGCATCACCGACACGGACGTCCGCATGACCTGCATGCGCATCCTGCGCCTGCTGGAGCGGGCGAACCTGCGCCACACCCAGCTGCTGAAGAAGGTCATCGGCGCCAGACCCGCCTTCCTGCGCGCGCAGGCCGAGCAGTGCTTCCGGCCGATGCCGCGCCTGTCGCTGATCGGGTTGCACGACGACCTGCTAGAGCCGCTACTCCAACTCGACGCGGAACAGGCGACGCAGGTGGCGGGCATGTTCGCAGACGCCAGCGGCGGCCCCGTGGTCACCCGCCGGCCACGGCTGAGGGACTTCTGGGAGCTGCTCCTCGCGCCGGTGCGCGAGTGCCGCGACTCGTTCCCCGACGACTCCGCCGACCTGATCATCGAGGAGGCCGAGGACGAAGAGCCCTACACGGAAGAGGACTTCGCCGCGGCCCGCGCGCTGATCGAACAAGCGCTGACGGCGCCCCTTCGCCTGTCCGTCCTGCTCGCTCAGGCGGAGCAGGACGGGCCGGCCGTCGCCGACCTGCTGGCGTTGTGCGTGCTGCGCGCGTTCGCCCCCGATCCCGATGACGAGGACGACGGCTGCCTCGCGGATCTCGCGGACCTGCTGGAGGAGCGCCTGGTTGTGCTGGCCGACGGCGCCACCTTCGACCTCGGCTTCATGGCCGGAACCGACCTGCTGCTCGTGCCCGCCGGGCCGCTCATCCCTGAGCCGGCGGCGCCCGGCGCCCCCTTCACCACTGAGGAGAACCGCCCATGACCACTTCGACCGTAGCCGGGCCCGACCTGGCAGCCGTCTCGGCGCTCGTCGGGTTCGGCCTCCAGCCGCGCATGAGACCCCTCGACAACCCCCGCTACCGGGACCTGCTGCAGCGGTGCCGCAGCGAACGCCCGTTCCGAAGTGCCGTCGAAGCCCTCGCCGAGGGCCTGGAGCTGGACCTGATCGAGGTCCACGCGGTGGAAGGGCTGATCCTCCATCCGCGCCACGGATCGATCTTCACCTACCGGCTCGCCGACCACCCCACCCTCACGAGCAAGGAACGCCTGATCCTCGGCCTCGTACACGTCGCGATCGCTGCACGGGCCTACCCCTACCCGGAAGACCTGGAGGAGGACGGTGCCACGCGCATCGCGATCGACGACGTCGACGCCTTCCTGCGGCACCTCATCGGCAAGCTCCAGGAGGCCACCCGCGACAGCGACGGCTTGGCGCTGCCCCATGCGGGCCTGGACACCGCGTGGCGCTCCTACGCCAAACTCACCCCCGGTCGGCCGACTGCCAGCGGCAGCCGCCTGACCCGCTCCAGCAGCCAGTGGTGGATCGCGGAGGCGCTGCGGTGGCTCGTCGAGCAGGGAATGGCCACCCCCGCCCGCGCCCACGGGCCGGGCCACTACCTGCTGGCGCACCGCTTCCGCCTGCAGGTCCGCGAAGCCGCGTCCATCCCCGCCTTCACCCTCCTGAACGACCTGCGTCGCACCCAACTCTTCGAAGAGGACTAGACATGTACTTCATCCGCCGCATCAGGCTGGAGAACGTCGGACACCGCTCCGCCCGGTTCGGATCCCTGGTCCTGGACCTCACCAACGGCCGAGGCACCGCAGACGGCCGGCCCCTGACGATGACCTCGGCCGTGGACACGGTGCTGTGGCTGCGCAACGGTGGCGGCAAGTCCAGCCTGCTGGCCCTGATCTTCAGCCTGCTCCTGCCCTCCAAGATCGACTTCATCGGGCACGCCGACGACAAGTCACTGGCCGACTACATCCCTGGCGGGAAGGTCTCGCACGTCATCCTGGAATGGGAGGACTCCGAGCAGCCCCTCACCGGCCCCGCCCTGATCACCGCCGGCGTCTACCAGTGGAAGGACGGCCAGTGCCCCGCTGACACCAGCAGCGGCTGGGACCGCCTCATCCGGCGCTGGTACCTCTTCCGACCCGTACCGGGCGTCCTCGACCTCGACACACTGCCGGTACGTTGCGACAACTCGCTGCTCAGCCAGGCCAGCTACCTGCGCGCCATCGGCGATACCTCCAAGGTGAACCGGTCCGCGAAACTCGTCATCGCGGAGGAGCAGTGGAACTGGCTTGAGCAGCTGGAGCAGTACGGCCTCGACCCGCAGGTGTTCAAGATCCAGCGGGACATGAACAAGGGAGAAGGCGGAATCACCGACCTCTTCCGCTTCACCACGTGCGAGGACTTCGTCGACTTCCTGATCGACATGATCGTGAACCCCGCGGGACCGATCGCGGCACGCGAGGCCCTGGAGGAGCACGCCGACAAACTCGCCACCCGCCCCGAACGGGAGACCGAAGGCCGCTTCCTCGCCGAAGCCCTCCTGCGCCTGCGCCCGGTACAGACAGGGACGGCCGCGCTCACCGCGGCACGCCACCAGCTGGAACAGCAGGTGCATGTCGCAGACCGGGCCGCCGAGCACATCTCCGACCAGGTCCGGCGGCTGCGGCAAGAAGCCCAGGACATCGAGGCCGAAGCCGATACCGACGAGCAGGAGGTGCAAGACGCCAAGGCCCGTCTGATCGGCCAGCAAACGCACGTGGCAGCTCTCACCGCCGTGGCCGCACGACTCGAAACCGTGGACGCCGCAGGCGACGCGGCAGCCCGCTTGAGGGACGTCGAAGCGGCGCAGCTGGAGCACGAAGCCTGGAAGGCCGTGGAACCGTTCCTCACACTGAACGCCAGGACCGCCGAAGCGAAGGAAACTGCGGCGCTCCTCGCCCAACAGGACGAGAGCCGGGCCCCGCAGCGCCGAGCCCTCGAGCGCGCCGGCGCGGCGTTCCACGCCGGCCTCACCCAGTCGCTGGCAGGCATCACGGTCGACCTCGATGCCGCGAAGGCGAAGAAGGCCAGTGCCGATACCGAGGCTCATGACTCCCAGGCCCGGCAGGTCGCGGCCTTCGAGGCGGCAGCGGCAGCGAACGGGGCGCTTAAGGACGCCACCCGCCGCCGGGACGAGATCACCGCTCTCGTCGCGACTGCACGTGCAGAAGGGATCCTCCAGAAGGCCGAGGACCCAGAGCAGGCCCTCCAGCGCCTGCAGGGCGAGCGCGACAGCGCCGACAAGCAACTCGACCATGTCAGGGGCCTGCTCGAGCAAGCCCGGCTTCGGCAGGGCGAGATCGCCGTCGAGCGGCAGAACGTGGGCAGCGAACTCGGCGAGGTCTCAGGACGCCACGGGCAACTGTGGGACCGGCTCGACGACCTCCGCGCCCGGCGTCGCGAGCTGGCCGCCGAGCACCGGTTCAAGGAGGTGGCCGGGATCGACGGCGACGCGCCGCTCGACCTGGACGCCATCGGTGACGACCTGGTCGCGCTGCTCGGAAACGAGTGCCGAGCTGCGGACGAGGCCCTCGCCGCGGAACAGGCCGCCGCGGCGGACGACAGGCGCGTCAGGAAGGCCGTGCAGGAGACCGGCTACCTCCCGGCCGCACACGAGGTCGAGGAAGCAGCTCAGAGTCTGCGCAACCTCGGCGCCCCCGTGCTGTCGGGCCTTCAGTACCTTCGCGATACGGTCACCGCCGACCGCCACGCAGAGATCACCGCCGCCCATCCGCAGTTGGTCGGAGGGATCGTGGTCTCCGGCCCGGTCCCAGGTGACGACCTGGCGGCCCTGGCCCGTCGCGCGAACGTCGCTCTCACCTCGGTGATCGCGGTGACGGCGCACACGGACGCGGAGCAGCTGGTGGCCGGCAGCCTCGACAAGCCGTGTGTGGTGCTGCCCGTCCACCCGGGCGTCCTCGACGGTGATGCCGCGGGCGACGAACTGCAGCGGGTCACCCGCAGGTTGGACAACCTCGCCGCACGCCGACGCGTCCTGGTGGAGCGCAGGGAGAGCGACCAGCGACTCGCACAACGCCTCGTCGACCACCTCGCCGAGTTCGGCACCCGGCCGCGCGCCGCCCTGGAGGCCGAGCTCGCCCGCCTCGACGACAAGCTGACCGCCCTGCAGAACCGGCAGCGCGATCTCGCCCGGGACGCCCAGGACGCCGAAGCTGCCCAGCAGCACGCCGACAGCCGGATCCAGACGCTTCACCTCGAACTCCTCGAACTCGCCGCTCTGATCGAGCGCGCGTCCCGACTGGCGGCAGAGGCCGCCGGTCTGCCGGGACTCGAATCGGAGATCACCGCGGCAACACGAGAGGTCAGCGAACACCAGCGCATCGGCCAGGAGCACAAGCGCCGCAATGACAAGGCGCTGGAAGACGTCGCTACGTTCGCCGCCGAGGTCCAGCGCTGCAACCAGACCCGGACGGGGTGGCAGAAGGAACTCACCGAAATCCTGGCCGAGCTCCCGGACACCCGCACCATCGCCCCCTCCGGCACCGCCGCCGGCACCGAGGAGCCGACGGTCGTGCTGGACAACCTGCGCACCCGCTGGCTCCAAGCGCGACAGGACTGGAAGGCCGGAGTCAGCGACGACGGCCTCCACCAACGTCTCGACACCTGCAGGAACGCGATCACCGAACTGACTGCCGTCCTCGACCGTTTCAGCGACCCCGCCCGCACCCGCGCCGCGGCGATCGCGGCCGAAACGGACGCTGCGGAACCCCAACGCCGCGCCGACCGCCGCGAGCACGCGGAGCAGGAACTGGACGCGGCGAAAGAAGCACGCATCAGGGCGGACCTCCTCCACGCACAGGCCAAGGAACGGCTCGGAAAAGCCGAAGCCGACCTGAACAAGCACGGCGCACCGGCCGCTCTCCCCGCCCTCCGTACCGCTGCCGAAGCCCGCGCGGCCCTCGACACCGCGAACCAGGAACTGGACGGGGCAGCGGACCGCATCCACGAACGCGAACTCGCCGCCGAACGCCGCCGCCGTGCAGCCGGCGACACGGCCAACCACGCGGACCTGCTGGCACAGACCGAGCAGAACCTCGCATCGGCAGCCGCCCGCCACCGCAGCGAGCAACCCGGCCAGGAAGACAACGGCTCACCCCTCTCCACCGACGCCCTGCTGGCCGAACACCACGACTTCACCGCACACCCAGCCAGCACCCTGACCACAATTCAGGCCCGCGATCTCCAAGCAAAACTGACCGCCGCGCTCGACGACGCGGCCGGCGCCCGCGACAGGCTCCAAAAAGCCCTCGACCGCGCCACCCGAGCCGTCGAGTCCCTCGCCAACCAGCCCGAATACAACCAGGTCGTGGACGGCAGACTCCTCGCCCGCCTGACCAGCGACCCCGCCTCCCCCGCCCGCCTCACCGCCCTCCTCGACGACATCCACGAACGCGAACGCGAAGTCACCAAGCAACTCGCCGAAATCGCCGAAGACCAGATCCTGGTCGTCCAAGCCTGCGTCACCCTCGTCAAGTCCGTCTTCGACGACCTCGAAGAAGTCTCCCGCTACTCCCGCCTGCCCCGCGGTCTCGGCCAGTGGACAGACAAGCGCTTCCTCGACTTCGAGATCCGCCACAAGCCCACGGACGAAGAACTGGCCCGGCGGATCGCAACGGAAATCGAGCGACTCACCACCGCCCTCGCCCCCAGAACCGGCAAGCCCATCCCACTGCCGGAAGCCGTGGAACTAGCCAAACGCCTCGTCCTGGCCAGCATCGGCGGCAACGGCAACATCGTCGCCAAGGTCATCAAACCCACTCAGAGCACGGACACCGTCGAACGCGAATCCGTCACCGCGATCAAGAAGTTCAGCGGCGGCGAACTCCTCACCACCTCCGTCCTCCTCTACTGCACGCTCGCCCGCATGCGGGCCGCCCAACGCGACCGCAAGATCCCCGGAGGCGTCGGCACCCTCGTCCTCGACAACCCCTTCGGCAAAGCCAACTACCTCCCCTTCGTCAGCCTCCAACGCCGAGTCGCCGAAGCCCACGACATCCAGCTCGTCTACACCACCGGAAGCAACGACCTCCCCGCCCTCGGACGCTTCCCCCTGATCCTCCGCCTGCGCAACGGCGCCGACACCCGCACCCGACAGCGCTATGTCCAGATCGAAGAACGCTACGGCGCAGCCGTCACCGACGCCCTCACCCGCACCGACACCGACACCATGACCACAGCCCGCCTGCTGCGCCGTACGCGGCCCGCACCGGCCGACAACGGCGGCCACGAGGAGGTAAGCGAGTGACACCCGCAGAGCGCATGGCCGTTCGGCTCACGCAGCACAGTCGACGGCGGGTCGACTTTGACCTGCTGGCGGCAGCCGCCGAAGAAGGCGACAGCAGCCTGCCGACATCCCCGCACCGGCGCAGCATCCTTGCCGTGGCGGCCGGTGAGCTCGTCTCGCGCAACCTTGTCACTCTCCCCATAGGGAAAGAGGGCTGGGACACCAGCGCCGTTCCGCCCCTTCCCCGGTGGGTGAGCCAAGCCGCCGGACCCCGCCCCCGGCAGCGCCCTGCCGCCCTGCGGGCGTGGGTCCGCGAACTCTCGTTCGCCAGCCGCCTCCGCCTGAGCCCGGCTGACCGAGAACTCCTCGATCCGATCAACTCCCAGCTCCGCGACACCCCGCAGACGGAGATCCTTCCGCTCGCCGAGCGCTCCTACCTGCTGTACCGCGACGAGAAGCGCTTGAGCGGGATCGAGAAGAATCATCTCGTCAAATCCGGGCTGCTCGACATCACAGCGCACCTGCGCGCGCGTCCGACACCGCCGCCGCTGGCGATGTTCGAAATCGGCTCGGCGCCGTGGATGCTGATCGTCGAGAACTCCGCCACATTCGCGAGCCTGCGCGAGGTCCTCCATACCTGGCCGGATCGGTCGCAGATCGGCTGGCTGGCGTACGGCTCCGGCGACCAGCTGGTGGCGTCGATCCCGACCGCAGCCGATGCCTTCGAAGAACGTGATCACCCAGTGACCGACATCCTCCTCTACGGGGACCTCGACATCGACGGCCTTGAATGCGGCCAGCAGACGAGCGCCAGATCCGTCGAGGTCTGGCTTCCGCCTGTCGAGCCTGCGGGAGGGCTCTACCAGGCACTCCTTGAGATGCCTCCTCGAGCCTTGGCACCCACCAGTCCGGAACGGGTAAAGGCCGCGATCGCCTGGCTGCCGGAGCCGATCCGCGCCAGAGCGGAAGCGCTTCTGACCAGTGGTGAGATTCTCCGCCAGGAAGCTCTGCCGCTGCCAGGGCTTCGGCAACACCTCTACTGCGGACAGCCCCTCCTGCCACAGCTTCGCGATGTGCGGGCCGAGTTACCGCAGAAGCCTCTCAGAGCCGATGCCGGGAACTGGACGGGCAGGCCAGAGGACACTGCGCGCGCCGAGGTCCGATCATGATTCGCGCGCTGCGGCGTAAGCCGCCCGGAACTCCTGGGTGGTCACGAAGACGGAGCCGCGGACCGCGCGCGGAGCGTCGCTGGTGATCCTTCGGGAGACTGCCTCGGCGGCCTCCCGCATTCGGTCCCGCTCGTGGCGTTCGACGGCCGACGCGAATTCCTCGGGTACCTCCCGCTGGTCCACGACGACGGCCAGCGCCATCGTCGTGGTGGTCGTGCCGCAGGTCTGCGGCTTCGACCAGCCGAGTTCACGCGCTGCCTTGCGCATCGCCGACTGGATGAGCTCCAGACCGCCCAGCTCCTCGGCCTCACCGGGTGAAAGGCGCAGCTCGTAGGCGCCTCCGTAGCCACCGGCGTCCGGCGGGCAGGCCCTGCGCAAGAGCGGGATCAGTACGCCGACCAGCTTCTGGTGGCGAGAATCACTGGCGAAGGACGGCATGCGGCCGAGCTTAGTCCGCGCTGCGCGCCCAGCTGGTCTCGCAGGCTTCTGATCGAGAACATCCGGGCTGAGCTTCCCCCGCAGAGAGGAAAACCCGGCCCGGATGTTGACGTCAGTCTCAGGCTGCGATGTCGGCGGCGGATCTGCTATACCTCGAAAATGCGCCGTGGCGTGTGGATCTCCATTGACACTGCGCCCAGGGGAGAGCCGTGGGTGGTTGGGTGTCGACTGCTGCTATCTGGCAGATGGGGTCAGATAAGCGGGTCGCGGCGGGCAGCGGATTCGCGGACGAGCAGGGCGAAGCGGTCGCGGCTTCGCTGCTGGTGCTGTTCGGCCTGTTCGTCGGTCCAGTCCTCCACGTCGTCGGTATCGGCGTCGTCCTCGTTGTCGAGGTCGTCGTATTCGCTGTGGAGGAGCCAGCAGGCGTAGATGCCGGTGAGGAGGTCTTCGAGGAGGTCGCGGGCGGGTCGAGTGGGGTCGAGTGGGGTCAGGCGCAGCTCGATGTTGGCCACGTCGGGTCCGTCGTCGACGCTGTACTCGGCGAGGGTCTCCTCCAGTTCGTCGAGCTGCTCGCGGAAGGCTGCGGGGTCGGGCAGGAGACCGTCGGTGATGTGCATGGCGTGACGCACGAGGCCAGTGACTGCCTCGTATGGGGTGGCGCCGTCGGCGATGAGACCGAGGACGAGGGTGGGGGTCTCGTGGGCGAGGGCTTCGATGTTGTCGGCCTCTTGGACGACGTGGACGGCGTCGTGTCCGGAGGCTTCGGCAGTGACCTCGGCTGCGGCGGCGAGCCAGTGGGCTGCGGCGACGGCGGCGGCGGTGGGATCGACGGCGGAGAACAGCTCGGCCGGCCCAAACGGGTCTTGTTGAAGGAGGCGGTCGGCGGCGGCGACCTGCACGGGGGACGCGTCCTCGCGGCTTAGGAGGACGGCTTGCTGGGCGCGGTCGGCCAGGTCGCCGAGTTCGGCGTTCTCCACGGCGGCGAGCTCGGTGGTGGCCTCGGCGAGGACGGCCTTCGTCAGTTCTGGGGAAGAGAGTTCGTGAAGGACGCGGCCGACACGGTTCGCGGACTCGATCACACGGCTGTAGGAGACGACCATCGAGCCGCCGCTCGGGAGGTTCGGGTTGGCGATTGCTTCTGCAACCTCGGCGAATGCCTTTCGTTCCTCCTCGCGGCGCCAGCCCTCGGTGTTGGGAGCGAGGGAACTGGCGGCGCTGGCGGGGTGGGTGTAGGTGTGCCACGCGGCCTGCGACAGCTGAGTGAGGACGCGGGCCAGGCCCAGGGCAGCGGATAGATCGGCTTCGGAGGGGAGGGTTGCGGTGCAGGTGGCGAGGTCGCCCTCGCCGGTTCCCCAGGTGGCGATCAGTTCGCGCCGGTGGGGGTCGATGCTGTAGCGGGTCAAGGGGCTCTGCCTCCGGCGTCAGGGTGTAGGCCGTGGTTGTCGGGTTAAGTCTGGTGCATCGTCAGGTCGGCGGAGCCGCGTCGTCGGGTGGAGTGTTCCGTGCTCTGGCCCTCGGGATGTGGCAGCGGGACGGCGCCTCGCCCCGGCATCCTGGAGCAAGTCCACGGCGCCGGCTCTGGCGGGGGCGACTGCGGTCGGGGGCTCTGACCAGGGGTATTCCCTTGGCGATCCGCAAAGGTCGCCATCGTGCGGCAGCTTCGCCTCCGGGATGAGATGCCCCGAAACATGACATATAGTGCAAATCTGGACTATTGGTGCCGCCATCTCGGGCTCTGGCGCGGACCGCGGAAGAGGGCTGTGCCGTGTCAGACCGTGCTGAACCGATCCATGCGCGCATTGCGGAACTGGCTCGCCCACAGCCCGGTGATCAGGTTGTCGACCTCGGCTGCGGCGCGGGACCGACGCTGCGAGCGGTCAGCCGAATAGCGCCGAAAGCTGCGCTCATAGGGCTCGACCGGTCCCCGGAGTTCCTGCGCCTTGCGCGTGGCGCCTTGAAAGGCCACGCCGGGTCGACGGCGGCGATCGCTGCCGATCTCCGCGATCCTCTGCCGTGCACCGACGGCAGCGTGGACGTCGTCCTGTCGTACAACACCATCGAGTGCCTGCCTGACCCGCAGGCGATGCTGGCGGAGGTCGCGCGAGTCCTGCGGCCGGGCGGTCGGGCGGTCATCGCGCACGTCGATTTCGACTCTATGGTGATTGCCGGCGCGGACGCCGATCTTGACCGGCGGGTCTGTCATGCGTTCGCAGACGACGCGCAGAGCTGGATGGACCACGCGGACGGCCGGATTGGTCGCAAGCTCGGGCTGCTTGTGGCCGGCAGTCCGCTAAGCCTTCTCCACGTAGAGCCCTTGCTGGTGTGGTCGACCGCGTTCACGGGGCACGCGAAGGACCGGCTCGGCCAGATTCGGAAGGCGCTGTTGTCCGCGGCCAGGCACGGCCGCGGCTCCGTCGGCCCCGAGGAGGTTGAAGAGTGGTACGCCGCGGTGGAAGAGGCGGATCGCTCGGGCGGTTTTTTCTTCTCCGAGCTGGCGTTCATCGCTGTTGCGGAGCGATCGAGGGCGCACTGTGGCGGCATCGCTGGGCGGCGCCAGGCTGAGGCGGGTATGTCGCCGGAGTGCGGGAGCCGGGTGCCAGACGGCTCGGTCGCGGCATGAAGCTGGCACGTCGGGCGCCTCGCAGGGATGGTGGGGCGCGTGGGTGCAGTGGGGTCTCTCACTGCCTCGCCGTGGGACGGCGGTAGGGCGGGGGCGGTGATCGACCGGTGCCGTGCGCCCGACTTAAATCCTCCACGAATTGTTGACGAAGAAAGATTCGTTCCTCTAATTGCGGAAACGTATTGCAATCCTCGTCGGTGAAGTTAAATCAGACATGGGTCTGTCGGCGGGGAAGGTTCTCACCTGCTCGGATGTGGTCGGGTTCGCGCTTTGCGTCGAGTCGGTTGACGGGCTTGCAGGCCGTGCCAAGTAATTGCAGAACGGCGCAGGGGAAATTCTTCATGGGGAGAGCCATGTCTGTCGACGTCCGGGTTGATCACGTGGTGGAGGTGCTTCGTGGGCGCCTCGCCATGAACGATTTCGTACTCATGACCCGCCGAGATTTGACGAATACCTGGCGGGCGGCGGGCTTCAAGAGGCTGGCGCAAGACTGGACTGCTTCCAGCTCTGTCGAGAGGAGCACGCCCGAAGCCGGTGCCGATCCATTGGCCGAGCTGATGACGGTGGCCCGGACTCGCCTGAGCAAGGGGCACGCCATGGAGCTTCAGCTCGCACTCGAAGAGAACGGCATTCACTGCGAGCCGGCTCTTGGCCGTCTGGGCGCGGGCACCGACATCGTCCGCATCTACCGGAAGTGGCGCGTGCAGGAGTAGAAGGTGAGGTCCTGGCCCGACTCGCTGGGACTGCCTACGGTCCGGCGTCGTTGCCGAGAGTGGTGGCGGCGAAGGTGCACAGGGTGTTCACGGTGGTGCTGAGCGGGTTCGTGGTGTCCAGCGCCAGCGCGGGCTGTTCGGGGTCGGACCAGGACAGCTCCGGCGCGTCCAGTGCCGGGGTGGTGCGGTAGGCGCGGACGGTGCGGAGGGCGTCGCGGGCGTGGCGTACTGGTTCGGGTGCGTGGAGGTGGATGAGGTGGAGGCGGTCTCCGAGGAGGTCTGCGGCGAGCTGTCGTTCGGCCTTGGTGGAGGTCACTAGGGTGACGATGCTGACCTGGTGCTGGCTGGCGGCGTGTGCGAGGGCGTGGATCGTGGCGATGCGGTCGGAGGGTGACCAGCCGAGATCTTGCAGGACACCGGTGGCACGCTCGACGTCCGCGTCGTAGAGCCCGCATTCGGCGTCGCGCTCGGTGCGGAGGTAGTCAAGGAGGTGGCGGGCGAGGGTGGTCTTGCCGGATGCCGGCAGTCCGAGGAGCCAGAAGACGGCCGATGGCTGCAGCTGGTTCACGGGGCGTAACCCCATTTCTGGCACCAGGAGTTGAGCAGCAGAGGGACGTCTGGGTCGGCGGGCGGCGGGGTGGCGGCCTGGACCTGTCCGGAGGCGATCTGGGGTGACCAGTCACCGATGCCGTAGACGAACGGGCCGTGGTCATGGCGGCCGTAGTCGAGCATGCTCGGATCCCAGGGGATGCCGATGTGGTCGCACAGGGCCTTGCAGGTGGCTTCCGGGTTGGCGGTGAGCTGCTCGTAGGTGAGGTGGATGGCGGCGGGCAGGTTGGCGGCGGCTTCGTCGAGGGCGGTGGCGAACTTGTCGACGGTGACGGCCGCTTCGGCGAGGTCGTGGGCGTCGCCGGCGCGGCGGATGGAGTCGGCGATGGCGACCGGGTGTCGGCGCAGGATGATGTAGCGGGCCTGGGGCCAGCAGGCGGCGAGGCGTTGCCAGATGAACACGTTGCCCGGGGATTTCTCGACGAGAACGCTCTTGCCGGCCTCGGTGAGCTGGCGGTGCAGCAGGCGGTCCCAGAGGAGGTGTTCGAGGGTGGTGGGGTCGAGGCCGAGGGTGCGCATGGACAGGTCGGTGAACTCGTCGTCGACGGTCACGGTGTAGCCGGCGAGGTGGAGTTCGTGCGGGGCGTGGACGTCGGGGTGGGAGCCGAGCAGGCAGCGCAGCAGGGTCGATCCGGAGCGGATCGGGGAGAGGAGGAACACGGGCGAGGGGACAAGGCGGTGGTCAGGCACCGAATTCCTCCTTGACGGCGTGCTCGCGTTCGGCGAAGACACGCAGGCGGGTGGCGAGGTCGCGGCGGTAGTGGGCGGAGCCGGGGGCGGTCTTCTCATCGCAGTGGAAGACCCGGAGTGGGAGGCGGTGCAGGTAGCCGATTCCGGGGCCGGCGGGGTGGGCGAAGGTGTGGGAGAGCCAGTCCTCGTAGTTCATCCAGCGCCGGCCGTCGTCGTGGAACCGGTCACCGGGGATGCCGCCGGCGGCGGTCATGACGGGGCGGGCCCGCTGGGTGTCGTAGATCAGGAAGTGCGAGGAGACGCGGTTGACTGAGCGGGCGCGGTCGCTCAGCGGCGGGCCGACCTCTTCGAGCTTCCACTACCAGCAGTCGTGGTCGTCGATGCGTTGGGCGAGCGCGAGCTGAGGGCACTGGTCGAACGTCTCGGCGATCTCGGCGAGGACATCGGGGGTGCTCGGGTCGCGGAAGGCGACGACGTCGCCTTCGATGGTGATCAGGAAGCGGCTCTTGTCGCTGACGAAGTGGGTGTGGATGTTGTTCGCCTGGTCGCCGGAGGCCCGGTGGCGGGTGCGCCAGCGTAGCCGGACCTCGTCGAACCCCCAGCTCCTGTGGGCGAGTTCGACGATCTCCTCTGTCGGAGCACTTTCTGCGCCGTCCACGACGAGCACCAGGTCGTACGGGTGGCGGGTGCCGCGGGTCAGGGCGTCCAGGGTGGTGGGGATGGTGCGGTGCAGGAGTTGGACGTCGCTGTGGACGAGGTAGGCGATCGTGAACGCGGGCGGGTAGGTCACGGCGGTCACCATCCCGCCGGGCCGGTCACGTCCGGCCCCGGCGCGCTGCCGGCTGGGCTCACGGACGCCAGCAGAGCGCGGAGGTCCTCCATCATGCGGCCGGTGAGGTCGCGGGCGGCTTCGGCGATGTCCCGTTCGATGCCGTGCTCGACCTGGTCGGGGATGTGCGGGTGGCCCACGCACATGCCCATGACCTGGTATTTGGCGCCGGTGCCTAGTCCGATTCGGTCAGCGAGGTCCTGCAGCGCGAACAGGTCGAAGGCGACCGCGCCCGCGCGATACAGGCGGTCGGCGAAGGCGGCGGTGAAGCGGGAGATGAGGTCGCGCACCGCGCCGTGGCGCGCGGCCGGCAGGGCGGCCTGTTCGAGGGCTTCGGCGACCGGGGCGGGGAGGAAGACGAAGGCGCACCGGTAGAAGTCGGACGTGCCGAGCATCCGGAAGCAGCCGGTGCGCTCGAGCAGGTCGACCATCCCCTGGAAGGTCGCCTGGCGGTCTTCGACGAGACGGCCGATGCCGTCAACACCTTGATGTTTCATCAGCGCCCAGAGCTTGAGCGATTCGAAGCCGCGGGAGCCGTAGAACGGAGTGATCAGTCCGAGGTCGAGGCAGGCGGGATCATCTGCGCGGTCCGGGTAGCGGGCGAAGCGGCCGAGCGCGGCGGAGTCGCGGAAGAGGACGTAGCTGGAGGGGTAGCTGACGAACAGTCCCTTGTGCGGGTCGAGGGCGATGGACTCGGCGTGCTCGATGCCGGCGAGCTGGACCTTGAGCTTCTCGGAGAACAGCAGGCTGCCACCGTGGCAGGCGTCCACGTGGAACCACACGTTGTGCTGCTTGCCGAGTTCGGCGAGGGCCTGCAGGTCGTCGATGCCGGTCGTGCGGCAGTTGCCGGCGACGCCGACGATCATGAAGATGCGCTTTCCGAGAGGCGGCGAGGCCAGCAGGCGGGCGACGGAGGCGGGGTCGCTGGTGAAGTCCGGGGTGGCGTCCGCCCAGAGCAGTCCGTCGGTGCCGAGGCCGAGGGCCTGGGCGGCGGCGAGGTAGGAGAAGTGCTCGACTCCGCCGGCCAGCAGGATCACCGGCTGCTCGGGCAGGGCCCGCAGGCCGGTGGTGCGGATCTCGGGGTAGGTGTGGGCGAGGGCGGCGGCGATGGCGATGTGGTTGCTCATGTTGCCGCCGGAGGTCCACATGCCGCCGAGCGATGCGAGTCCCCGGTAGTCGGCCAGAGGCGTGACTGGGTAGCCGATGAGTTCCCGGAGCCAGGTGATCAGCTGGGCCTCGATCACGCTGGCGGCGGGAGCGCTGCGGTCGTAGGCGATCAGGTTCTGGTTGAGGAAGGACGCGACGATGTCGGCCGCGAGGGCGGCGATGCTGTCGCCGGTGTCGGGGAACGCGAGGTAGCGCGGGTCTGCCTGGGAGATCGACCATCCGGCGATCTCGGTCAGCGCCTCCAGCAGCTGCTCGTCGCTCCCGCCAGCGTCGGGGAGCGGGCCGGTGAAGCGGTCGATGAGCTCGCTGACCGTCGCGTGCCGCAGGACCAGGTCGTCGCGCAAGGCTCCGGAGGCGAAGTCGAGGCCGAGGTCGACCGCCCGGTGCAGCAGCCGTCGGCTGTCCTCGGTCGGCTGGTTGCCCAGGAGGGCGGGTGGGCGGGTGTCAGACACGTCCGAACTCCATTCGGTACACGCAGTCTTCGCACGAGGACCAGGCAGGGCCGCGGGAGAGGAAGGAGTCCCGCAGAGCGCCGTATGGCTTCGATGTCCAGATCTCGGCCATCGGTGCCTGGTGGATGTTGCCGAGCACGTTGCCGGGTGAGGACTCCATGTGGATGCAGCACGGCGTGACGTCGCCGTCCTTGGTGATGTAGCTGGCGTCCCAGGGCCAAGGACATACGGCCCGGCCTGCGGCCGGGGAGGTCAGCCGGGAGTAGTCGAAGATCGACAGCTGTAGCCCCAGCTCGTCGGCGCGGGCGAGGCCAGCCTCCAGGTGTGGCACAACCTGTGCAGGCGCGGCGGCGAAGAGGGACTCGGTGTTGAGGGACTTGTCCTTGCCCCAGTGGTGCAGGCTCTCCACACTGATCCGCGTGACGCCGTGGTCCGCGACGAAGTCGACGATCGCCGGGAACTGGTCGAGATTGGCGGCGGAGAGCGTCACCGCGGCCGACAGTGCGGTATCGCGCTGCCGCGTCATCTCCGCAGCCTCGCGCAGCGCGGTAGACAGCTGGGATCGACGCAGGCCGGAGCGCATCCGCCCGAGCGTGGCATCGTCGGCGCCGTCAACGCTGATGGCGAGCAGACCAAGTCCCGCGTCGAGAACCGGCTGGAGACGACGGCGCACGAGCAGGCCGTTGGTGTTCGTCGAGGTGAACACAGACCGGTCAGTGCACGCCTGGACGAAGGAGGCGAAGTCGCGGACGATCAGCGCCTCACCGGCGCCGACGAAGGAGACGTGGCCGAGATCGGGCAGCTGCTCGAGCAGCGCGGCGAAGGCATCCAGCGGCAGGTGCCCGCCGCTGCTGTCGTGCACCGCCCGCACGCACCCGGCGCAGGCGAGGTTGCACAGGTCGGTGAGTTCCACCTGCAGGTACTGGGGAGTCGGCGTGGGCCGGCCCGGTTCGAGCCCGTAGCGGTCGAAGTCGTCCGTGACGAGGAACTTCCGGAAGCGATCCGGCACCACGATCGGAGGCACACGCTCGGGCCTCACCTGGTCACCTCCTTCTGGTAGACGGAGACCATCTCGTCGACGAACGCCTCGAACGCCGACGCCCGGCGGCCGAACGACGCCACCTGCGGCTCCCGATGTCCGGCCGCGGCATCGATCGCCTGCCTCCACGAAGCCGGGTCGGCGTACTGCTTGACGAGGTGGAAGCCGTCGTCGTCCGAGAGGTGGCGCATGGACGGCACCGCCGAGGACCACACCGGCACGCCCAGGGCCCGGGCCTCGTGCGCCACGATCGGATGGTTCTCCCACCACTGCGAGGGCACCAGCAACGCCCGCGCGCCGGCCAGTACCGGTCCGACATTGGAGCGGGAGAGCGGAGGAAGCCAGCGCACCCTCGGATCGGCTGCGGCGACCAGGCGCATCCGCTCCTCGTACGCGGCGTCGTCCGGCACCGTCGCGACCAGGAGCGGCAACGTGGTCGGGCCGTCCGAGAGGGCGCGGAGCAGGACGTGGAGGCCCTTCTCGGGTGAGCACCGGCCCAGGAACAGCAGGTACTCGCCGCCGCCACTGTTCTCGGCCAGCGACTGCCAGCTGTCAGGCAGCCCGTAGCAGGCCCGGTCCCGGACCATCCTGTCCACCGCGACGCCCGCCTTCGCCAACTCCACGGCCTGATGCGGGGTCTGCGCCCACAGCGCCCGCACCCGCCCGTTCAACCAAGCGACATTGCGAGCCCGCCACGACTCCACGTCCCCCGCCGCCGCAGTCGTCGCGCCCAGGCAGTCCACGCAGCCGGTCGAGGGCGCGGTACTGGTGCACTGTGCACCGGTGGAGCGCACGATGAGCTGATGGTCGGGGCAGACGGCGGTGTAGTCGGTCAGCGTCGCGACGACGGGCACGTTCCGCAGCGGCGCGGTGTCGAGGAACGCCAGGCCGATGCGGCTGAAGTGCAGGACGTGGACGAGGTCGACGGCAGGTCGCGAGGCGAGCAACTGCTCGATGCGCGCCGCCTGCTGGGCCTCTTGGGCGCGCCAGCCGACCGGGTAGTCGCGTGCGAAGACTGCGGGCACGCTGATGTAGTCGGCTGCGGCGCGTTGTTGCGGCGGCGGCGGGTCGCCGACGGCCAGCCACGTGAGGTCTAGGCCCCGCGTCGTCAGGGCCCGGGCGATGTCGTTGGCCAGGATCTCCGTCCCGCCGGCCTCCTCGCCCGCAAATCGGTGGGTGACCAGAAGAATGCGCATCTCGCCTCCCGTCAGCAGGTGTTGCCCTGGAGACCGGCCCAGCGACCGAGCGGCGTGAGCTCAACGGGCATGCGGCCGTTGACTTCCGCCGAGGTCGGTCGCCAGGGTGCTTCCGGGCCGGACAGGCGAAGCGGGCCCGCCCCGCCGGAGGCCAGGACCGCGAACGGCTCGTGCAGCGTCAAGGCCGTCCATCCGCCGTCCGCGAGGTCCGCGAACACGTTCACCCCAAGCCCCAAGCCGGACCCGACCGGTTCGGGAAGCGGCACCAGCAGTTCCAGGTGATCGGCCTCCCAGGAGAAGCGGACGTCTCGGGCGTCCTCCCACACGGGACCGGGATGCGGAACACGGCGGAACCGGCCGGTGGGTGCCGTGAGCCACCAGGCGCCGTCGCGGGTGCACCGCAGGTACCGATCACCGGGCCACTGCCCGGCGGCGAGATCGTGCAGGGTGAACACGCCCGCACCCAACGGCTGCAGGCGGACGCGCACCGCCTGGACGGCGCCGGGCGAATCGCCCAGATCCAGCCGCGCCGCGAGTCCTTCGGCGCGTCGGGTGAGTGTGACGGCGAGTCCCGCAGGGTTGGCCAGTCCGCCTCGCACCCGGCCCGGACCGCCGAGTGGGGCGGGCACTGGCTGATCGTCGGTCGTGGCATCGAGGCGGGCCGCCGGGAGGTATGCGGCTTCGGGGGCGGAGCCGAGCGCCTCGTCGGTGAGTCCGTACGGCGAGGGCAGGGCGTCCAGCACCTCGGGGTGCTGCTCGCGCAGGGTGACGACGAGGCGGATCGACAGGTCGGTGAGGAACCGGATGAGGTCGCACTTCACGCCGTCGGGCTTGGTGATGTCGCCGTTCGCGAGGACCGCCTGGTAGTAGCAGCCGCCGCCGCACACGTACCGGGACGGGCATGAGGAGCACTCGTCCCGTTGGTCGACGACCAGGTCGAGGTACTTGCGGCGCTCGGTCTCCTCGACGCCGGTGGAGGCGTGGCCGATGTGCCAGCCGGACTTGCCGATGAAGTGCGCGCACGGGTAGAGGTTGCCGTTGGTGTCCAGGTAGGTGCCGCTCTTGCCGGCCCCGCACCGGTAGACCTGAGCCGCACGGTCCTTCACCCGGTAGAAGAACCGCATGAGGAAGTCCTCGGAGTTCAGCGCCAGTAGCCGGGCGAGGATGCCTTCCGGGGGCTGGGCGAGGATGTGCTCGACGAGGTCGGCGTAGCCCTGGCGGAAGGCCGGCAGCGTCTCGGCGTTGAGCGCGTATTCCTTGTCGTGGGTGGCGTTGACCGGCTTCATGTAGATGTTGCGGGCGCCGACGTCCTCGAAGAGGTGGCGGAAGATCGCCACGAAGTCGGTGCAGTACGCGGTCAGGACGGCCGAGACCCCCATGTCGGGGTGGCGGGCCAGCACCTGGTCGAGCACGGAACGCACGTGGTCGTACGTGCCGCCCCGGTCACCGGTGTAGAAGCGCACCCGGTCGTGGACGTCCCTGGGCCCGTCCAGGCTGATGTCCTGGGGCGGGCCGAGCTGCTCGGCGAGCTCCGTTGTCATCGACAGCGTCGCGTTGGTGACCATGGGCCCCGCCCAGACCACGGCCACTGGTGAGTCGGCGAGGTTCTCGGCGACCAACTCCTGGACCGAGTCGTGCATGTGGCGCACGAGCATGGTCTCGCCGGCCAGGCCGAAGTCGACTCGGCTGTACCGGGCGCCCTCCTCGACCAGCCGCTCGCGGTGGGTGCGAAGGCCCTGCACCACGGTCTCCAGCGGGATGGTGACGGGCTTGCCATCGGCGTGCACCCGGTCCCGGAACGAGCAGTATGTGCAGCCCATGTTGCAGACGTCGGTCAGCGACAACTGGGCCTGCGGGTACGCCTCACGGTAGGAGGTGATCTGGTGGACCGGCTCCAGGTCGCCGCACGGACACGGCTGACCCGGGGCGGTGATCTGCCCGCCGCGGACATGGAAGGCGTAGCCGTCCGCGAAGGAGACGTGCGAGGCATCGCTGGTGGACAGGGGAATCGCGTCGCTGATCACGGTTGACCTCTCGGGTTGAGACGGCGCGGATCGGGGCGGAACGGGATTACAGGTTGCGCGGGCCAGGCAGACCGAGGCGGCGACGCAGCACGTCCAGCCGGCCGGCCAGCTGCTCCACCTCCGCGTCCAGGTCGGTGGTCGGCGGCGCGGGATCGGCCGCCTCGCGCAGGGCGAACGTTCGGCGCACCAGGGCCTCCACCTCGGCGGCCTCGTCACCCGGAACGAGCCCGTGCAGGAGCGACAGCTGCGGGACCAGCCTCACCGGAGGTGGCGCATCTGCGGAACGGGCGAACACGAGCCGGGCCAGCAGCGCCCGGGACTCGAACCACAGGTACTTGGCGGTGAGTTCGCGGCCCCGCTGCTCGTAATCGCTCGGCCGGCTGATGACGGTGGTCGACGGGGCGGTGATGACGGTGGAGACCCAGCCAGGGGAGTGATGGTCCATGCTGGGCCGGCGCAGCTCGAACCACTCGTGGAGATCGCGGCTGACCATCCCGTCCGCGCTGACGACATCCCGCTCGGTCGGGCGGGCGGCGGAGCCCTCGGCGGCAAGACCCAGGCAGGTGAGCGCTTCGATCACGAGGTCCTCAAGCGCCCGATGCCCGTTGGGGTGGTCGGGTGAGCTCAGTTCGAAGTCGATGTCGCTGCCGCGTCCGAGGACTCCCTGCGCGCACGAGCCGCGCAAGATGAGCTCCAACCCCTCCAGTCCCAGGACGGCTTGAGCAGTCCGGGCCATGCGGGCGGTGACTTCCTCGGCGACGTCGGCGCGCTCACATGCCGCATTCCACCCGCCGACGCCCCGCAGCTCTTTCAGACGTGCGGCCAGCTGTTCGAGCGGTTGGAGGTCGGCAGCCAACGGACGCTCGGTCGTGGAGAACAGGGTGAGAATCCAAGGTCGGCGTAACCGCTCCAGGCCACGGCCGTCGTTGGCACGGGTGCTTTTGGTGAGGGCGTCCAGGCGGTGAAGGAGGTCCGTAAAGGCGTCCTCGCCCTGGTCTGCTCGCAGCCGTGAGGTCAGCACCGTGTGGAAGACGCCGAGGCCCGGCGGCAGGAGGTCCTCGGCGAGATGACCCAGGCGCGCGGCACTCGCGGACTTCGGCCCCGCGGCGGGCAGTTCACTCGCGAGCGTCAACTCGATGCCGCGGCGACGCACCTCCCGCGCGGCCAGTCCGACCGGCAGCCAGGCAGCGAGTATGGACTCGAAACCGTCCAGCGGGGGCTCGTCGCCGCTCCCCGCAGTGATGCGCCTTCGGAGCCCCAGATCCCGTCCGGCCAGATCGGACCATGCGATGTCCCACTTCATCACGGTCAGCGCACCGGGGGCGTCGGTGCCCGCTGGGACGAGTAGCGCGTCCTCCCAGTCGATCAGGACCGTCCGGCCGCGATGGCGGAACATGTTCCGCGGAATGCACCCGGACGCCTCCACACCGCGCGCCAGCACCGCCAAGAGGAGATCCTCGATTTCCTCCGCAGGCAGACCGGCCAGGCCGTCTGGTGATGCGGAGAGCGGGATCCCGAGGTAGGGCGAGACAAGAGCCGTCGTGCAGTCGTCCAGCGGAACAAGGTCGGGAACGCACACCTCGATACGCCCGAACCCGTCCACCGTGAGCGCACCCACGCGACGCGCCGCCTCCGCAGCGAGTGCGTGCTCCGCGTGCGCCGCCGCCCGTGACCGAAGCTTGGCCACAAGGTCCCGCCCTTCGTAGCGCAACCGTCGTACCGCACCGGTGACGTCACTGAGCCCCGGATCGTCGAGCGCATGCCCCCCGCCGTCCCCGGCGAACACCGCCCGGATCGCCGCAGCGACGTCCGGCGAACCACCCGCACCCCTAGACAGCCTGCTCACCCCACTCCCCTCCCGAGCGCCGCACAGCAGGCTTGCCACCGTAGCCGCTCCATCACGCTGTGTTCGATCGAATTTGCGGATTCGGCTCAAGGGGGATGCGGAACGCGTGCCTCCCTGGAGGTGGGGCGCCGCCGTTGGTGCTGATGATCACTCAGGATGATCTGTGGCCAAGGGCCTTGAGGGTGCAGGCTTCGATCCGCGGTGACGTTAATCGGGCCGTTGGCTGTGTGGGGCATGGGATACTCGGCAGACGGCGCCGACCGCTCGACAGGGTGGCGCTGTGCGACTCCCGCGGCCCGTCCGCGGATCCGCCCTCTCACAGAAGTGGTCCTTCGATCTATGCCTACGGTCCTCTCCATCGCCGACGCGCTGCGCGAGCGCTTCGCACAGGCGATCTCCACTGCGTTCCCCGACGCCGCGGACAGCGACCCCCAGCTGCGACGAAGCGACCGCGCCGACTTCCAGGCCAACGGCATCATGAGCCTGGCCAAGCCGCTGCGGGCCAACCCCCGCGAGGTGGCCGCGCGCGTGCTCGACAACCTCGGCTCTGACCAGGTGATCGCGAACCTGGAGGTCTCCGGGCCCGGCTTCATCAACGTCACCGTCACCGACACCGCCATCCTCGAGCGACTGGCCTCCCGCGCCGCCGACGCCCGACTCGGCGTGGGCAGCAACGCCGAGGCCGGCGTCACGGTGATCGACTACAGCCAGCCGAACATCGCCAAGGAGATGCACGTCGGCCACCTGCGCTCCACGATCATCGGGGACGCGCTCGTGCGCGCCCTCGAGTTCAGCGGCGGGAAGGTCATCCGGCGCAACCACCTCGGGGACTGGGGCACCCAGTTTGGCATGCTCATCCAGTACCTCATCGAGCACCCAAGCGAGCTCGACGAAGGCACCGAGCCGGACGACTCCGGTCCTTCGATGTCCCGCCTTAACCGCCTGTACAAGGCGTCGCGCGCCAAGTTCGACAGCGACGCCGACTTCGCCGACCGCGCCCGCCGGCGCGTCGTCGAGCTGCAGGCCGGCCACGCCGAGACCATCGCGTCCTGGCAGGGCATGGTCGACGAGTCGAAGGTCTACTTCGAGGCCGTCTACGCCCGCCTCGGCGTCCTCCTCGAAGACGCCGACGCCGTCGGCGAGAGCTACTACAACCCCATGCTCGCCGACGTGTGCGCCGACCTCGAAGCCTCCGGCGTCGCCGTCCGCTCGGACGGCGCCCTGTGCGTCTTCTTCGACGACATCAAGGGCCCCAACGGCGAACCCACCCCGCTCATCGTCCAGAAGAGCGACGGCGGCTACGGCTACGCCACCACCGACCTCGCCGCCATCCGCGACCGCGTCGGCATGCTCGGCGCCAACCAGCTCCTCTACGTCGTCGACAGCCGCCAGGCCCTGCACTTCCAGATGGTCTTCGAGACCGCCCGCCGCGCCGGCTGGCTCCCCGACAACGTCCGCGCCCTGCACCTCGGCTTCGGCACCGTCCTCGGCAAGGACGGCAAGCCCTTCAAGACCCGCTCCGGCGACACCGTCCGCCTCATGGACCTCCTCGACGAAGCCGTCGACCGGGCCCGCACCGTCGTCGCCGAGAAGAGCCCCCAGCTCGCCACCGAGGAACTCGAAGACCGGGCCAAGCAGGTCGGCATCGGCGCGGTCAAGTACGCCGACCTCTCGACCTCCCGCACCCGCGACTACATCTTCGACGCCGACCGCATGGTCTCCCTCAACGGCGACACCGGCACCTACCTCCAGTACGCCTACGCCCGCATCCAGTCCATCCTGCGCAAGGCCCCCGACGGCGTCACCCCGACCGCCCACCAGGACCTCGCCCTGGAGCCGGCCGAACGCGCCCTCGGACTCCTCCTCGACGAATTCGGCGCCACCATCGACCTCGTCGCCGAGACCTTCGAACCCCACCGCCTCTGCGCCTACCTGCACAGCCTCGCGGCGGCGTACACCACCTTCTACGAGCACTGCCCCGTCCTCAAGGCCCCCAGCCGCGAGGTCATGGAGACCCGGCTGCTGCTGTGTCAGCTGACCGGCCAGACCCTCCGCCAGGGCATGGACCTCCTCGGCATCGGAACGCCCGAGAGGCTGTAGCTGACGAAAGCCTTCGAGTGGGCCAGCCGTGATCGGCTCACTCGAAGGCTTTGCGTGTAGTGGCGGGCGCGGTCCGCTTGCATGGAGTCGGCGGCCTTGCGGGGCTGTGTACGGCTACCCCGTGGAGCGCATCAGGTTCATGCTGTGGCCTCGGTCCTCGATGCCGACGTAGGCGTTGACGAGGAAGGGAGCCAGCTTCGGGGTTGCCCGGTCGGCACCGGTGTGGGCGTCGAGGATGACATTGCCGTTGGTCGTCCGGCCGTACACCGCTCCGTGCCACGCGGCAGTGACCACCGGCACCAGTCGTCCTCCCGGCGTCTCGGTGATCGACCAGAGCCATTTCATCGACGTCGCGTCCAAGGCCGCGATCGAGTGCGTCTGGCCGAACAGCTGGTCGTTGCAGAGGATGACGGACGTTCCGTCGAAGTCACAGTGCCAGGGGTGCACATACGCTCCTGGCCCCGGGTGGGCGCGGACCGTCCCGGTACGGGCGTCAATGATGACGAACCCATCGGAGGCCGACATCGCGAGCAGGCCAGGGCCGGCGGAGGAGGCGACGGCGTGGCTTTCCGTGTGGACGGCCGACCACCGGGGAGTGCCGTCTGATGCGCCGTAGCCTGCGAGTTGACGCTCGCCGTACGTCGGAGCCTCGGCACCGGCCACGATGCCATCGACAAGCTGCATCGCGTGGAAATCGGCCCGGGTCCATCGAAGCTGCCCGGATCCCGCGTCGACCACATAGGTCGTCTCGTCAT
The DNA here is from genome assembly GCF_040684355.1 of Kitasatospora sp. NPDC091276. Taxonomy (NCBI): domain Bacteria; kingdom Bacillati; phylum Actinomycetota; class Actinomycetes; order Kitasatosporales; family Streptomycetaceae; genus Kitasatospora; species Kitasatospora sp. NPDC091276. The sequence goes on from NZ_JBFBFU010000030.1 coordinate 76,013, forward strand.
CGGACACGACCACGCTCTGGTCGTCCACGGCCACCACCTGCGCCGCCCTGATGCCGTCTGCGAGCAGCGAATCGTCGCGACTCAAAGCCTCCTTGTCCAGAGGCGTTACCACGAGGTCGACCTGAGTGCTCCAGACGGTCTTGCCCGTCGTGGAATCGGCGGCCAGTACCTCGATCACGTTTCGGCCCCTGCCCGTACCCGTGCCCGGAATGAAACGGGAGAACGCCACGAGCACGGCGTCAACGCCGTGGAAGCGGGCGGGCAGTGGCGCGGCCCTCTCCGACCCGAAGCCGCTCTTCGTAGCGGGGATGGTGCTGCTCGCACTCCAGAGCGTGTTCCTGGTGACGGCATCGACGGCTTTCATGCCGTCCTCGGTGGTCACGAAGGCGGTTGTGTCCTTCAGCGAGATCGCCGGCCGTTGCCGTGTAGGGCTTGATGTCGAGGGCTGGACCCCCTCGTCGAGTGCATCCCCCGTGCCGTTTCCGTCGCCGAAGTCGAACGACGTCGGCGGGTCGAACGCCTGGAGATGCCGGGCCGCCGAAGGAACCCCGTCCGCAGACAGGGGAGTTGAACCGCTACAGCCCGATAGCGGGCCAACCAACGCCACCACCAGGGCGACAGCACCAGCCCAGCGCCGACGCCGATAGCGAGCCGCGAAGATCATCATTCCCCCTTTGCTTGATCACCGAAGCAGTGCAGACTGTACCTGACAGTGATCGGCTGGCTCCGGGATGCCGCCACCCTGGCAGGATCCACCGCACGGCGCGGCGAGAACCTAGGGACCGATTGATCACGGGAAGGACTACACGCCTCCACCTGTCGGCCCTGACCGATATGGTCAAGGCTGTAGAGGAAGGCCGTGGTTCGTCCGCGGCCGGAAGCAGGGATCAGGGAGGGCGCAGGGGTGTCGGCAGTGGGCAAGGACGGCAACTCGGGAGCGCGTCGGCCGAAGCCTGCACCGCCGCGCGTGCAGCGATGGTTCCAGGAACGCCCCTCCCCGTTCCCGCACGAGCAGGAAGCGCTCGACCACGTCAAGGCGCTGATGCCGCAGGCGGAGCCCTTCCGGTCCTGGGCGACCTTCTCGTTCACGGCCTCCTCGGGGCGCGTCAACGAGTGCGACCTGTTCATCCTCGTGCCGCGCGGCCTCTTCCTCGTAGAGCTCAAAGCGCACCCCGGGCGCCTCGTCAACAACGGGAGCACCTGGAACTTCCACGGCCCCGACCGACTCCGCACCATCGACAACCCGCTGCACCTGACCGACCTCAAGTCCAAGGAACTGCGGAGCAAGCTTTCCTGGGCCGCCGGGAAGTTCCACACCGGCGTGCGCATCCCCTGGATCTCCCCGGCGGTATTCCTCTCGGCCCCGAGCCTGCGATCCGAACTCGACGCCGGCCAGCAGACCAACGTCTACGGCCGTGACGACGGCGCCAGCGGCCTGCCCCGCATCTGGCAGGACTTCCTCGGCCTGCCGCCTCAGCGGGACTCCGAGGCAGCCCGGCGCGAGCGATTCGAACTGGCGCGGGCCCTGCCCGATCTCATGAAGAGGATCGGCGTCAAGGCATCCACCGCCCACCTGAACTTCGGCGACGGCTGGAACCTCGCAGGGCGCCCCCTGGACGGTGGCCCCACCTGGGAGGACCGCCTTGCCATCCGCGAGCAGCCCATCCGCGAGGAAGGCCGCGTCCGCGTCTACCTGGTGAGCCTCCAAGCAACCGCGGAGACCCGGAACTCGGTCGAACGAGCAGCCCGGCGCGAGTATCAGGTCCTCCAGGGCATCAGCCACCGCGGCATCGCCCAGGCCCGGGAGTTCCGCGACCACCAGGGTGGCCCGGCCATCCTCTTCAACCACCGCGCCGCCGACCTGCGCCTGGACGCCTACCTGGCCACCTACAACGCCTCGTTGACCCACGAAACCCGGCTGGAGCTGGTACGGCAGATCGCCGACGCGCTGCGCTACGCCCACCAGCGCTCGCTCTACCACCGCGCGCTCGCGGCCCGATCGGTGTACGTCTCCAGTAAGTCCGACGGGTCCAACCCGGTCGTGCGCATCATCGACTGGCAGGTCGCCGCCCGCGACTTCGACAGCACCTCGCACACCTCCCTCGGCACCCCCAGCGCCGGCGGCGACCACGTCGAGAACGCCGCACAGGTCTACCTGGCGCCGGAGTTCGAGATGGAGTTCGCCGACCCGGTCGACCTGGACATCTTCGGCCTCGGCGCCCTCGCCCACCTCATCCTGGCCGGCGAGCCACCGGCCGAGCGGCGCAGCGCCATGATCGAGCGGCTGACGAACGACGGCGGACTGCGTCCGTCCGCCGTATCGGACGCCGTGTCGGAAGAACTCGACGGCCTGGTGTTCCGGGCAACCCGGGCGGACGTGGCCGAACGGCTCGACTCGGTGGACCGGTTCCTGGACGAACTCGACCGAATCGAGCACGCAGCCGCCACGGAAGTATCGGCGCCGGTCGGCATCGACCCGCTCGCGGCGATGGCAGGGCAGAACGTCGATGCGGAGTGGACGGTCGAGAAGGTCCTCGGCACCGGCGCCACCGCCAGGGCTCTGCTCGTGCGGCGCGAGGCGGAAGATCTCGGGGGCGTGATCCGGGTCGATCGGCGCGTGCTCAAGGTCGCCCTGGACGAGACCCGCGACGACCGCCTGGAATCCGAGGCTGACGTGCTGGCCAAGGTCGGCGGTGGGGCCGTCGTGCGGCTGCTCGACGGTCCGCGCAAGATTCACAACCGGACGGTGCTGGACCTCGAGTACGCCGGCGAGCGCTCACTCGGTGCCCGGCTGCGTGGGGACGGGCGCCTGACCTACCACGAGCTTGAGCGCTTCAGCAGCGACCTTTTCACCGCCCTCGACCAGCTGGCCGGCAAGGGCGTGTTGCACCGCGACCTCAAGCCGGACAACTTCGGCGTGCTCCAGCGGGCCGACCGGTCCTGGCAGCTGGTGCTCTTCGACTTCTCCCTCGCCGAGGCATCGGAACGGGACGTGAAGGCCGGCACTCGCGGCTACCTCGACCCGTTCCTCGACACACCGCGCCGGCCGGTCTTCGACAACCACGCCGAGTACTACGCTGCAGCCGTCACCCTGCACGAGATGGCGTCCGGCGAGCGCCCCCGCTGGGGCGACGAGATGACCGATCCCCGTACCACCGACGACGAGTACCCGGTGATCGCGGAGGATGTCTTCGAGCCTGCACTGAAGGACGGGCTGAAGGCGTTCTTCCAGCGGGCACTCCACCGGGACGCCGATCGCCGCTTCGACACGCTGCGGCAGATGCACGAAGCCTGGCAGGCGGTGTTCGCCAAGGCCGATGCGGTGGCTCCGGACGACGAGGACGACGAGACGGAGGATCTGGAGGCCGCTCGCGACCGCGTCGCCGCGCAGGCCGAAGCGGACACCCTGCTCAAGGACGCCGGCCTCTCACCACGCGCACAGTCGGTGGCCAACTCCTTCGGTGCGACCACCGTCGGCGAGCTTCTCAACGTGCCGCTGCACCAGATCGCCCGTGCCCGAGGTGCCGGTGCGGTGATCCGCAAGGAACTCAACAGACGGCACAAGCAGTGGACGGCGAAGCTCCGAAAGGCCGTCGCGCCCGGCCCGAAGCCGACAGGAGGCTCAGGGACCGCGGCCGTGGAGCCGCAGGTGGACCTGGCAAATCTGCCGGCGGACATCGCCGCCCGCGCGAGCATCGACGAGCTCGCCGCTCACCTCGACCCCGGGCCGGCCAGCAAGGGGTCGCGCAGGCGCGACGTCATCCGGCTCACGCTCGGCCTGCCCGGCGCAGATGGCGAGCTCTCCACACTGCCGGTCTGGTGCTCGCAGACGGACATCGCCAAGGCACTACCCACCTCGCAGGCGACCGTCTCGCGGAGCCATGTGGCTGCGATCCAGTCCTGGGTGGCAGATCCTGTGCTGGCGACGCTGCGGGAGGAAATCGTCGCCTTCGTCACCGGGGCAGGGCGCGTTGTCACCGCGCAGGAAGTGGCAACCGACCTGCGGATCCGCAAGGGCGTGCGGGAAGAGGACCCACAGCGTGCGGAGGTGCTCGCGCTCGCCGTGGTCCGCGCGGCTGTCGAGGCAGAAGCCTGGCCGCAGGACAAGGACGATGACGGACAGCCGCGGCTCGCGGTGCTCCGGCGCAGCGGCCGGGTCTTCATCGCGTGCGAATCCCTGGCGGGGACCAACGACCCCAGCGCGCCTGAACTCGGCGACTACGCTCGATCGCTCGGACAGCAGGCGGACCGGCTCGCGCTGACCGAGCCGCTGCCGGACCGTGCCGTCGTGATCCGCGACCTGCGATCCGTGCCGGTGCCGTCGGGCATGACCCCTCTGTCGGACGGCCGCATGGTGGCGCTCGCGTCGGCCGCCGCTCAGGACGCCCTGTACTCCCCGCGTCTGGAGCTCTACCCGAGGGGCATGGGCCTCGCGCCGGCGATCCGAATCTCGCAGGCCGCCGCCGGCGTCCGGCGCGACCGGGGCGCGACCGCGGAGGAACTCCTCGCCAAGGTGCGGCTTCGCTTCCCCGATCTGGATCTGGGCGAGCCGACGGCGGTCGAGCTGGAAGAGGCCCTGAAGGAGGCACTCCAGAACGCCGGATTCGTCCTCGAATACGACAGGGAGACCAAGCGCTTCCGCGCCCCGGTCCCGGAGGGCGTTCGCTCACTGACCGCCTCGGCGACCGCGACCACACTGTTCCCGGGCGCGGCAGGCGTGGCTGCAGCATCGGCGGCGGCCGGACGAGACCCGAAGCTACTCCTCGGAGCCAAGCTGGAGGACGCCCTGCGCCGCGGAGGCTTTCTCGCCCTGACCCTTCGAGGCAAGCACCTTCCCGGGGCAGCAGACCTCATTGCCCAGACATATGGCGTGGAGGCGGTCTCGCTGGGCGGGCTGTTCCTTCGGGAGTTCCGTGCGCTCGCAGTCCAGCACGGCACCGAGTGGGAACGAGTCCTGACCATCGACACCAAGTTCACCGAGTCCGGCGAACTGCCGCGAGGGCTTGCGTCGTACGTCAAGGGCGCGTGGTCCCGAGTGGGTGAGCACCTGCGTGAACGAGTCGAGACAGCTGGGTCGACGGACGTGCTCTTCCTCCACGATGCGGGTCTGGTTGCCCGATACCAGGACGCCGGCGGGCGGGAATTGCTGGTCACTCTGCAGAACGCGGCCCGCCGGGAGGCAGACGCCCCGCACGGGCTGTGGCTGCTCTGCCCGCAGGAGGCGCCGCACGAGACCCCGCAGCTGGACGGCATGATCGTCGAGGTACTTGGCGAGGCCGAGCGAGCAGTTCTGATCAAGGACTTCCTGGATGAGCTCCGAGCGCGGAGTGCTGCCGCCTGACGATATGCGCCTCCTCCGGACCCGACCTTCGGAACGGCCGATCGTTCGGGTGCGCTGAAATGGCAAAATGGGGAACCGCACGGTCCGCCTGGACCGACGGATGGACGGACAAGGGACGGGCGCTGTGACGGGTCGGGGAGTGGACCAGAACGAGCTGCTGAAGGACCTGCGTAAGCAGGTGGCGGCTCTGGAGGACGACCTGCGAGAGCGCAGCCAGGACGTACCCGAGTTCGCGGCGACGCTGGACGATGAGTACCAGCGTGCCCGGGCGGCTGAGCGCACGGCCGCGACGTACGAGAGCTGGCGCGAGGAGCGGATCACGCAGGCTGCCGTCGCCTGGGTGCTCGGCACGGTCTTCGTCCGCTTCTGTGAGGACAACGGGCTGATCGAATGGCCCTGGATCGCTGGCCCCGGGGAGCGGCTGGCGATCGCGGAGGAACGCCACGAGGCGTACTTCCGGGAGAACCCGGAACAGAACGACCGAGACTGGCTCGTCGCCGCGTTCGATCACCTCGCGGCGGCGAACGAGACGGCAGGAGGGCTCTTCGACCGCAACCACAACCCGCTGTGGGGGCTCACACCGAGCTATGAGGCGGCGCGGGCCCTGCTGGCGTTCTGGCGGCGCAGAGGCGACGACGGGGAGGCGGTCCACCTCTTCGAGAATGAGGACTGGGACACCAGGTTCCTGGGCGACCTGTACCAGAACCTCAGCGAGCACGCGCGGAAGACCTATGCGCTGCTGCAGACCCCTGAGTTCGTGGAGGAGTTCATCCTCGACCTCACGCTCGAGCCAGCGGTAGAGGAGTTCGGGCTCTGGCCCGAGCTGACCATCCGCGAGAGCGAGTCGCGCGTCGTTGAGCGGCGGGGACTGCGGACGATCGACCCGGCGTGTGGCAGCGGGCACTTCCTGCTGGGCATGTTCCAGCGGCTGCTGGCGAAGTATCGGGAAGTAGCCGGCCCCGGCATCGACGACTGGGCGAACGTGCGGGCCGCACTTGAAGCGGTGCACGGTTGTGACAAGAACCCGTTCGCGGTCAGCATCGCCCGGTTCCGGTTGCTGGTTGCGGCGCTGAAGGAGGCCGGTGTCCAGCGGCTGGATCAGGCACCGAAGTTCCCGATCAACGTTGCGGTAGGCGACTCACTGCTGCATGGACGAGGCGTCGGCAGGCGCAAGCAGAAGGGGAAGTCGGAGGACGACCTGTTCTCTGCCATGGGGGTGGCCGACGACGAAGGCGACGATTCGGAGGGGGCGTTCGCCTACTCGACCGAGGACGTGGCCGAATTCGTCCGCAGCTGTGATTTGTTGGGTCGGCACTCGTACCACGTGGTTGTGGGAAATCCCCCATACATCACGGTCAAGGATAAGCAAGAAAACGAGACCTATCGAGGAATCTACGACGCTTGCGCCGGGACGTATGCGCTGTCCGTGCCGTTTGCGCAACGAATCTTCGAGTTGGCCACGCGGGATGGTCGGGGATTCACTGGCCAGATCACTGCAAACTCCTTCATGAAGCGCGAGTTCGGGAAAAGACTCATTGAGGAATTCTTCCGCACAGTGAAGCTCACGCATGTGATTGACACGTCGGGCGCATTCATCCCTGGCCATGGAACCCCGACCGTGATCCTTATTGGCCGCAATACGGATCGGGGTTGGATAGATTCTGTTCGATCAGTGATGGGCGTACGCGGGGAACCTGGGCAGCCTACGGTTGCTTCGGACGGCTTTGTTTGGCGTGCGATTTCAGAGCATACTCAAGGGCCGCCAATCGAAACAGATTGGGTAATCGCTGAGGATGTCTCGAGGGGTCGGTTTACTGTGCACCCTTGGACGCTCGGTGGCGGGGTCGCAGCTGACGTTATGAAGAGCGTCGGGCGGTCGAGTGAAACCCTCTTTAAGGTGATTAATCCACCTATTGGGCGTGCAGTTCGGATCGGCTCCGACGAGGCATTTAGTCGGCCGAATAGGTCGGTGGTTGGCGTACGGGCTCCGCTTGAGGCGCTGCGACCGATTGTGCGTGGCGAGAACGTTCGAGACTGGAATGTATCCGGTCTCGGGTTGATCTGGTATCCGTACCTCGCAGACGGTTCAGTTCGCGAGGATCTTAGGGACGAGCTCTGGCCGCTACGGGCGCACTTGGCTGCGCGTAGGACTTTCCAGGGAGTCATGGAAGACGCTGGTCGTGCTTGGTGGGAGTATATGCAGCACACTCGATCGGCCTACGCAACCCCGCTCTCCATCGTATTCTCGAATGTGGCCACTCACCTGCACTTTTCTCTTGACCGGGGCGGTAAGGTTTTCGACGCCCACGCGCCGGTGATCAAACTTCCCGAGGGGGCAACGGAGGAGGCCCATCTGGCGCTTCTTGGATTGCTAAATTCATCGACGGCCTGCTTCTGGCTGAAGCAGGTGTGTCACGATAAGGGTAGTCAGTCGGGGACTGGCGGCTTCATGCATGACGAGTGGGAGCGCTTTTACGAATTCACGGGGACCAAGCTCCAGGAATTCCCCATTCCGGCCGCAGCTGCCGGTCCATTTGGCGCTAAGCTTGACTCGCTCGGGCGGGCTCTCGCGGCACTTGAGCCTGCTGCTTTGATTAATGCCTCAGCTGCAACCGAACGAATTAATCTCGATGCAGCTCGGGATGCCTATCTCTCGATGCGACACCGCATGATTGCGTTGCAGGAAGAGCTGGACTGGCATGTTTACGGCTCGTACAGCCTCCTCGCCGATGCTGAGGTTGCGTCTCTAACCACCCCTGACCTTGATGAGGTCCCTGAAGTGGCTCTTGGCGAGCGGTCTTTTGAGATCGTGCTCGCGCGCAGGGTGGCTGCTGGCGAGGCCCAGACCGTTTGGTTCAACCGGCACAACTCCACCCCCATTACGGAAATTCCTTACCGCTGGCCTGAGTGGTATCGCGCGATCGTGCAGCGCCGAATCGACATTATCGAGAAGCGTCGCGACATTGCGCTGATCGAGCGTCCGGAATACAAGCGTCGCTGGTCGTCGCAAACCTGGGAAAAGAAGGAGGCCGAGGCCCTCCAGGCGTGGTTGCTGGATCGTTGTGAGCGCGAGGATCTGTGGTTCCACAATCGCGACGGAATGCGCCAGCCGCGTACGCTTACCCCGGCTCAGCTGGCGGATCTGCTCGCCAACGATGCCGACATTCACGCTGTTGCTGAACTCTATGCTTCGGATCACCTCGGTAAGCCAGACCTTCGGCTTGCTGATGTGCTGCGCGAGATCGTTACCGACGAGCACGTGCCCTACCTTGACGCCCTTCGGTATAAGGACCCCGGTCTCCGTAAGCGTGAGCAATGGGAGAAGGTCTGGGATCAGCAGCGTGAAGAGGATCGGACCGGGGAACGGTTGGATATCACTGCCCCTCCGAAGTACTCAGGTGCGGACTTCCGGAAGCAGTCGTACTGGTCGAACCGGGGCAAGCTCGATGTGCCGAAGGAGCGGTTCATCTCCTACCCGGATGCTGGACCGGAGGCCGACCCCAAGCTGGTTCTCGGCTGGGCCGGTTGGGACCATCGGGACCAGGCACAGGCCATCATCAACCTGGCTACCGACCGGGTGGAGCGGGATAACTGGCAGGGTGAGCAGCTGACTCCGCTTCTCGCTGGGATGTTGGAGCTGCTGCCTTGGTTGAAGCAGTGGCACGGTGAGTTCGATCCCGAGTGGGAGGGGGTTCCCGCGACCGACTGCCAGGAGTGGCTGGAGGCCCAGCAGCGTGAGCACGGCGTCACGACGGATGCGTTGCTCTCTTGGCGTCCGTCTGCGCCCAAGCGCGGCAGGGCCGCGGCCAAGTAACGTGCAGCCATTGCACGATCGCACACCGACATGAATTCCACGACGAAGGGACCGCGACCCGCGATGTCCAGCACTGAGCTCTTCCTCCGGGACGTCCTGGACATCCCCGACGCGGTCCTCGCCGGCAAGTTCAAGGTCGAGCTGTCCGGCGGGTTCGAGGAGACCCAGCGTCTGGTCGACGAGTACGTCGTCACGGATCAGCTGAAGGAAGCCTTCGGCAAGGCGCTCACTCTCGTCCGCAGCTCGGTTCGCGACGGTTCGTCGAACGCTGCGTACCTGCACGGCTCGTTCGGCTCGGGTAAGAGCCACTTCATGTCGGTGCTCCACGCGGTGCTCAACAACGAGCCGGCTGCCCGTTCCAAGCCGCGTCTGCAGGAGGTCATCGCCGAGCACGACGACTGGTTGCGCGACCGCCGGTTCCTCATGGTGCCGTACCACCTCGTCGGCGCCGCCGACCTGGACTCCGCACTGCTCGGCGGCTACGTCCGGGCGATCCGCCGCATAGACCCGAACGCGCCGACGCCGCCGGTCTACCGGGCCGACGCGATGCTGGACGACGCCCGCTACAACCGCAGCATTGAGGGCGACGACCTGTTCATCCGCAAGCTAGGGGACCGCGCTGTCAGCGGCGGCACGGGCCACCCCAGCGCCGCGGACGAGGACGACCTGGTCCCGCTGGAGGAAGCCGGGGCCCCCTCCACCGGCTGGACCAGCGCGGACCTGGACCGCGCGTTTGCGGCTCCGCCCGGCGACCCGCTGCGCGAGGCGCTCGTCTCCGCGCTGCTCAGCGGACCGATGAAGTCCTACGCTCGCGGCGCCAGCGGTGACGCGAACGCCTTCATCCCTCTCGAGGACGGCCTGTCCGTCATCAGCCGGCACGCCAAGTCGCTCGGCTACGACGGCATCGTGCTGTTCCTGGACGAGCTGGTCCTCTGGCTCCAGGCCAGGATGAGCGACCAGGACTTCGTGAAGACCGAGGTCGGCAAACTCGTCAAGATCATCGAGTCGGGGGTGGCGGACAGGCCGGTGCCGATCGTCTCCTTCGTCTCGCGGCAGAGGAACCTGTCCCAGCTCGTCGGTGAGGACGTCACCGGCGCCGAGGTGAAGAACCTGGAGTCCCAGGTCGGCTACCTCGCCCAGCGCTTCGACGTGATCAACCTGGAGGACCGGAACCTCCCGGCGATCATCAAAGAGCGCGTGCTCAAGCCCCGCTCCCCGGAGGCACGGGACGCCCTGGACACGGCCTTTGCCGACTTCGAACAGGCGAACGCACGGGTCAAGGACGCTCTGCTCGACTCGCAAGGTGCGACTCAGGCGGACTGGTCGGACTTCCGCGACGTGTACCCGCTGACGCCGGCCCTGCTGAACGTCCTGGTCGCGCTGTCAGGTGCGCTCCAGCGCGAGCGGACCGGTCTGAAGCTGCTCCAGGACCTGCTGTGGCGGCGGCGCGAGGACATGAAGGTCGGCCAGATCATCCCGCTGGGTGACCTGTGGGACGTCCTCTCCGGCGGCATGGGCGATGCGTTCACCGAGAAGCTCCGCAAGGAGGGCGGGCAGGCCAACCGGTTCTACGAGAAGGTCCGCGCCTGGATGGTGGAGCGCTACCAGGGGGAAAAGAGCGCGGACTTCCGGGCCACCGACCGGCTGGTCAAGACGCTCCTGCTGGCCTACCTGACTCCCGAGGTTCCGGCTCTGGCCCGGTTGACCGCTCGTCGTCTCGCGGACCTCAACCACGGTTCCGTCAAGCGCACGCGGACGATCACCGACGACAAGGTGGCCCTGGCGCGCCTGGAGGAGCTGCAGGGCGAGTTCGGCGGGGAGCTGCGCTCGGACGGCGGCAACGACCCGGTCTTTGCGCTGCATCTGTCCGACCTTGACGTCGAGCCGCTGCTGGACGCCGTCGGCGAGGTCGACCGGGTGAGCGCACGGCGCGTCTGGATCAAGGAGACCCTCTGGAACGCGCTGGAAATCAAGGACACCGAGGGGTTCGTCTGCGAGCACGAGATCGTGTGGCGCGGCACCAAGCGCACCGCCGAGTTCGTCTTCGGCAACGTCCGTGACGCCCAGGAGATCCCGGACGACCACTTCATCCCCTCGGTGGACGGGCGGGTGCGCTTCGTCATCGACTACCCGTTCGACGTCGCCGGCCAGTACCCGAGCAACGACGCCGCGCGGGTCCGTCAGCTGCTGCGGGACGAGCGGCACCGCCAGCCCACCGTGGTGTGGCTTCCGGCGCACCTCTCGCGTCAGCGTGCCGGCCAGCTCGGGCGACTCCTGAAGATCAACTACGTGCTGGAGCGGGAGCGCCTCGACGACCTCGCGGTCAACTACTCCGCCGAGGACCGCATCCGCATGCGCCACCAGCTCCAGGCGCAGCGGGACAACCTCACCTCCCAGCTCACCGTCACGCTGGGCCAGCTGTACGGCATCAGCCGCCTGGACGAGGCCAACGCCGGCGCACCGGTGGGTGAGGACGGCCACCTGCTGTCGATGCTGCCCGGCAACAGGCCCCAGCTGGAGGCCGCCGCCGGCTTCAAGGGCAACATGCTCCGGATCGCAGACGGTGTCTTCCAGGAGCTGTATCCCAAGCACCCCAACTTCGACCCGTCCGGCAACCGCAAGGCGGTCACCCCGGCCGAGCTGAAGACCGTGCTCGGCTGGATCACCAAGGCCATGGAGGACGGCTCCGGGCGCGTGGAACTCGAGCGCGGGCAGATGGCCGTCGTCAAGAAGATCGTGCACCCGCTGGAGCTCGGGGAGGTCCACGACGGTCCGCTGACCCTGAGCACCGAGTGGCGCCGGCGGATCGACCAGTACGCCGCCCAGCAGCAGATCACGGGCGAGTACAAGGTGGAGGACATCCGCCAGTGGATCGCCAAGCTCGGCTGGACCGGCCTGGACAAGCAGGTCAGCAGTCTACTGATCGCCACCTATGCCCTGCTGGCAGACCGTTCCTGGGTCTACAACGGCAAGCCAGAGTCGGCGGCGCCGCCCCTGCAGTCGATCGGGGCCGGCCACGTCCTGCGGGCCCAGGACAAGCCCAGCGAGGCCGAGTTCGCCACCGCGCGGGACCGTGCGGCAGCACTGTTCGGTGTCTCCGGCGTGCCGCCCGTGTTGTTCGCCCGCAACGTCGCGAAGCTCGCGGCAGCGGTGCGCGCGAAGGCCGAGGCAGTGGAGCCGGCCGTCGAAGGGGTACGCAGCTCCCTCGGAAAGCCGCAGCACGCCAGCGCGCTCGGCCTTACCGATTCGCGTGCGCCCCGCCTCCTGGCGGCCAGGCATGCCGCGGACCTCGTCCAACGACTGACGCGGCACCAGGACGACACCCCGCTGGTCAAGGAACTCGCCGCAGTCGCATACGACATCACCGATCAGGAGCTGGGCGCCGCTGTCGGCTCGGCGAAGACCGTCCTCGAGGCACTCGACCGTACGCAGTGGGATCTGCTGGAGAGCGTGCGCGAGTACACCGGACGGACCGACGGGATCGGCGACCGCGCGCAGCGACTGATCGCCGAGGTGGAACGTGCCGCTCACGAGGACGAGTTCGCCCGCCAGCTCGCACCCGTCCTGGACAAGATCCAGCCGCAGTCCCTGGCGCTGATCCGGGATGCGGCCCGGCTGGCAGCTGTCGCCGCACCGATGGCGCCGCCCGCAGTGCCGGTGCCGTCGCCGACGCCGGAGGAGCCGCCGACCGAGGCCGGCCAGGTCAGCCTGACCTTCCACGGCCAGCCGTCCCTGCCCACCTCGCCCGCCGAGCCGAGCACGCCTGCCGCTCCCGCCGGCACCACCGCCGCGGCTGGTCCTGCGGCAGCCGTGCCGCGCCGCTCCACGCGCAGGGTGGCAGCCCGCGCCGGGTTGACCGCGTTCGAACGAGCCTTGGCGGATCTGCTGGGCGAGATCCGGGAGTTCGCCGCCACCAACCCCGATACCGAGATCGAGATCGGGTGGAAGCCCGCGGACCAGCCCGGAGCGGGCGGTACCGTGAGCGAAGGGGCGGCGCAGTGATGTCGGCCCAGCCACCTCTGGTCAACCGCCGGGTCATCGAGGCCCTTCTGCGTCTGGAGCTTCCCAATGAGCCGGACCGCCGGCTCGTCCTGGTCCACGGCCGGTACGAGACCGGCGCGGCTGCCGAGTTCACCGCCTCCCTGGCAGAGGACAAGCGCCGGATCGAGGTCGTGGAGCAGCACTCCGTCCTCGGCATCTCCGACGCCTGGCACCGCCACCAGGAAGAAGCCGCGGGCCCGGGTTCGGTGCTTGTGGTCACCACCACGGTCGAGGACGAGCAGCTCGGCTGGGACGTGCTCGGCCACGCCCTGCGCCGCCAGGTCCTCAGCGTCGACCGGGCGGAGATCGTCCGACTGCGATTCGGCGCCACCGGTCTCGACCCGCGCATCCGCGCGGAATCCTGGCTGGTGAACGCCCTCCTCGAAGCAGAACCCCACGGCGGCTGGCCGCGGCTCGGCTCCGTGCTCACGCTGGATGCGGCGATGCGCGCACTCGTCGAGGCCAGGCTGTCGATCAGCCAGGCATCCCCCGACGCGGCCGGCACCCGCGCAGACGGCCGTCGCGACACCCCGCTGGACGCCGACACCCTGCTGGCCTGGTCCCGCAGCCCCTTCGGGCCCGCCGCCTACGCGGCACTGGCCAAGGACGAGCAGCAGGGTATCCGGGACTGGCTGACCAAGGTCGCCGGCAACGCGGCGTCGCTGCTGTTGGACCTGTGCGCCGCTGGCCGCGGCCAGGAAGCCATGGCACTCGGAGTCGTCGGCTCCGTGGTGGCAGGCCCCGCTCCCTCGGCAGAGACCGGCCTCGCGCTCGGCGGGCTGTTCGGAACCATCCGGCCCAAGCCCGCTGACCTGCGTCCCTTCACCCTCGCGGTCGAGGGAACAGTGATCCGCTGGCTGCTGCAGGCCGAGCAGGCAGGACCGGAGCAGCACGCTGCCCACAACCGAGCCCGGGAAGTCCTCGAGCAGGCGGACCGGCAGGCCCAGGAAGCCGGCCTGACCGAAGCCCTCGCGGGCAACGCGTACCTGCCCTCCGGGTTCCAGGCTCGCCTCAACGCACTCGCGGCTGTCCTCGACCCCTCCGGCACCCGCACACGCGACCTCGCCGCGGCCGAGGCCGCCCTCGAGGAACTGCGCCGCCACCACCTCGCGGGCCTGCAGCGCCCGCGTGTCCGCACCGCCGAAGCCGCAGTGCGCCTGGCCCGCTGGCTGGCCGGCTCGCAGCCGACCATCACCTCCGTAGCGGACGCGGTCGAGCAGCACCTCGCCGACTGGGGCTGGGTGGATGCCGCTCTCACCGTCCTGTGGGCCGGCGACGCCGATGCCCAGGAACCGGTCAGTGCCGCCTACCACAGCGTCTACCACGCTGCTCGTGGGCGGCGCGCGGTGATCGACGAGATCTTCGCCCGGTACCTGCGTGACTGGACACGCACCGCGACCGGCCAGACGCCGGCCGGGGCGCTCCCGGTCGAGAACGTGCTCGACACCATCGCCGTCAAGCTCGCCGGAAAGTCGGGCCGGGCCCCGCTGATCCTGCTGGTCGACGGCATGAGCAGCGAAGTCGCGGTCGGCTTCGGCGAAGAACTCGCCCGCCGCGGCTGGCTGGAGACCGGCCCAGCCCGGGGCCGCCGCACGGCCGCAGTCGCCGCGATCCCCTCACTCACCCGCATCAGCCGGGCCTCGCTCCTTACCGGCAGCCTCACCCAGGGCGGCCAGTCGGTGGAGAAGCCAGGCTTCGAGGCGTTCTGGTCCCGGCAGCGCCGTTCAGCCGCCTTGTTCCACAAGGCGGACATAGGAGGTGCGGCCGGCCAGCGGCTTTCCGACACGCTGCAGCGCGAACTGGCTGGCGAGGCGGTCGTCGGAGTCGTGCTGAACACGGTCGACGACTCACTCGATCACGCCGCCCAGGGCGACCGCACACGGTGGCGCCTGGCCGACGTGACCTACCTGGACGAGCTCCTCGCCGCGGCCCGCCTCTACAGCCGACCAGTCGTCATCGTCGCCGACCATGGCCACGTCCTCGAGCGGGGCGAAGGACTCGATGCCCCGGCAGCCGCCGGGAGCGTCAGTGCCGCGCGCTGGCGCCTCGGCGAACCGGGATCCGGCGAAGTCCTGCTCAGCGGGCCGCGTGTCCTCGAAGGTGATGGCCGCGTCGTGGCGCCGTGGCGCGAGGACATCCGCTACACGCCCCGCAAGGCGGGCTACCACGGCGGAGCCTCCCTCGCCGAGATGACCGTCCCGGTCCTGACGCTGCTGCCCGTGGACACCGACCCGCCCAAGGACTGGCACCTCCTCGCACCGGAGGACGTCACCCCACACTGGTGGAACGCAGGCAACCCCACCCGCGATTCGGCACGTGTCGCCGAGCAGACCGACACGTCGTCGACCTCGGCCAAGCCCATGGACGGCCAGGAACCTGCGGAGGAGCCGCGCGAAGCCGCCGAGACGAGCACCCCGGCACACGGCCCCTCCTTCGGGACAGAGCTGGTGGCGTCCGAGACCTTCCGTTTCCAGCGGAGGTTCGTCCGCAAGCCGCCCGAGCCCGAGGTCATGGCTGCCGTCGTCGACGCCCTGGTGGCAGCGGACGGGGTCCTGTCCCTGACCGCGGTGGCGGCGGCAGCGGGCAAGGCCGGCCGCAACGCAGACGGCTTCGCCGCCACACTGCAACGACTCATGAACGTAGAGGGTTACCCCGTGCTGGAATTCAGCGACAACGGAAGCAGGCTGCGGCTCAACGTGCCGCTCGCCCGTGAACAGTTCCAGGTGGACAGCTGATGAGCACCATCCAGCCCCCCTCCGGGGGACACGCGGCTTCCGTGAGCGCGGCCCGCCGCCGCGACGTGGTCGATGCCCTGCGCCGCGGCACGGTGCCCCAGTTCGGGCTCGATCTCTTCGCAGTCGGCCTCGACCGCTTCGAGCGCGCGCTCGACGACGACCTGACCGTCGTCACCCGAGGCGGCGCCGCCTTCCACGCTGTCCGCGGCGACTACGGCTCCGGCAAGACGTTCTTCGCCCGCTGGCTGGCCGAGCGGGCCAAGCGCATGGGCCTGGCCACCGCCGAGATCCAGATCTCCGAGACCGAGACCCCGCTCCACCGGCTGGAGACGGTCTACCGTCGCCTGACCGAACGCCTGTCCACCGCGAGCCACGCCCCGAGTGCCCTGCGCGCCATCGTCGACTCCTGGTTCTACACGCTCGAAGAGGAAGTCCTCGACGCCGGAGACGTACCCGAGGACGACACCGAAGCCCTCGGCAAGGCCGTCGATGCGCTCATGGAGTCCCGCCTCGCCGACGTCGCCCGCACCACCCCCGCCTTCGCCGCGGCCCTGCGCGGCTACCGCCACGCCAAGGCCGCAGGCGACGCCGCAACAGCCGAAGCGCTCATCGCCTGGCTCGGCGGCCAGAAGTCCGTCGCGGCCGGCGCCCGCCGGACCGCCGGCGTCCGCGGAGACCTCGACCACTTCGCCGCCCTCGGCTTCCTCCAGGGCCTGCTGACCGTCCTGCGCGACTGCGGACACCCCGGTCTGCTGCTCGTCCTCGACGAGATCGAGACCCTCCAACGCGTACGAGGCGACGTCCGGGAGAAGGGCCTCAACGCCCTGCGACAGCTCCTGGACGAGATCGACGCCGGCCGCTTCCCCGGCCTGTTCCTGGTGATCACCGGCACGCCCGCGTTCTACGACGGACAGCAGGGCGTGCAGAGGCTTCCCCCGCTGGCCCAGCGCCTGGCCACCGACTTCACGACCGACCCGCGCTTCGACTCACCCCGCGCGGTCCAGCTCCGCCTCGCCGGCTTCGACCTGGAACGGCTCGGTGAACTCGGCCGCAGCGTCAGGGACCTCTACGCCGGAGCCGCCCGCAACCCGGACCGGGTCGCCGAACTCGTCGACAACGCCTACATCGCCGAACTCGCCACCGCCGTCACCGGAGGACTCGGCGGCCAGGTCGGCATCGCCCCGCGCGTCTTCCTGCGCAAACTCGTCGCTGACGTCCTCGACCGGGTCGACGAGTTCGACGACTTCGACCCGCGTCGGCATTACGCACTCACCCTCTCCTCGGCCGAGCTGAGCGAAGCCGAACGCAGCGCCGCCTCCGCAGGCGACATCGAGCTCGATCTATGAGCGATGCCCCCGCATCCTCCGGCCCAGGGGCCGGGACGGCCGCGCTGTCCCGGCTCCAGCCCGCTCTCGTCCACCACATCGTCAACTCCCTCGGCTGGCGCGAACTCCGTCCCCTCCAGCAGGAGGCCATCGCCCCGCTGCTCGACGGCTCGGACGCGGTTCTGCTCGCCCCCACCGCCGGCGGCAAGACCGAAGCCGCCTCGTTCCCGCTGCTGTCCGCCATGGAAGAGCACCGCTGGACCGGCCTGTCGGTCCTGTACGTGTGCCCGCTCAAGGCCTTGCTGAACAACCTCCTGCCCCGACTCGAAACGTACGCCGGATGGCTCGGACGGCGTGCGGCACTCTGGCACGGCGACATCCCCCAGACCGCACGCCGGCGCATCCTCACCGACCCGCCGGACATCCTGCTCACCACGCCCGAGTCGATCGAGGTCATGCTGGTGAGTACCAAGGTCGACCAGCACCGCCTCTTCGCAGACCTCCGCACCATCGTCGTCGACGAGGTCCACGCCTTCGCCGGCGACGACCGCGGCTGGCACCTGCTCGCCGTCCTCGAACGCCTCCAGCACCTGGCTGGACGGCCCATCCAACGCGTCGGCCTGTCCGCCACGGTCGGCAACCCGGGCGACCTCCTCCACTGGCTGCAAGGCTCAGGCCGCGGCCAGCGCCCCGCCCAGGTCGTCGCCCCCGGTGTCGATCTCGCCCCACGGGCCGTCGCCGACGCCACGACGGTGACACCACCGGGAGACATCGAACTCGACTACGTCGGATCAACCGCCAACGCGGCCAAGGTCATCGCAGCCCTCCACCGAGGCGAGAAGCGGCTGGTCTTCTGCGACTCCCGGCAGCTCGTCGAAGAACTCGGCGCCGCACTCCGCGCCGCAGGCGTCACCACCTTCCTCTCCCACGCCTCCCTCTCCCTCGACGAACGGCGCCGCGCCGAAGCCGCCTTCGCCGAGGCCCGCGACTGCGTCATCGTCTCCACCAGCACCCTCGAACTCGGCATCGACGTCGGCGACCTCGATCGCGTCATCCAGATCGACGCCCCCACCACCGTCGCCTCCTTCCTCCAACGCATCGGTCGCACCGGACGCCGCGCCGGATCCACCCGCAACTGCCTCTTCCTCGCCCGCAGCCACGAGGCACTGCTGAGTGCCTCGGCCCTCCTCGTCCTGTGGGGCCGCGGCTACATCGAACCGGTCACCGCCCCGCCCGAGCCCCGGCACATCGTCGCCCAACAACTCCTGGCCCTCAGCCTGCAAGAGCACAAGATCGCCCAAGGACTCTGGAACCAGGGCTGGAACGGCCTGCCCCCGTTCGACCGCAGCGCCGAACCCATCCTGCGGCACCTGGTTGACCACGGCTTCCTCGACCAGGACGGCGAACTGCTGTTCATCGGCCCGGCCGCCGAGGAGAAGTTCGGCCGCCGGCACTTCATGGGCATCACCGCCGTCTTCACCGCACCACCCGAGTTCACCGTCCTCGCCGGCCGCCAGGAGATCGGCCGCACCGACCCCATGCTCCTCACCGAGAAGATCGACGGCCCGCGGGTCCTCCTGCTCGGCGGGCGAAGCTGGAAAGTCACCTGGATCGACTGGACCAGGCGCCGCTGCTACGTCGAACCCTCCGACCTCGCCGGCCGCGCCCGCTGGTTCGGCACCGGCTACAGCGGCACCTCCTATGCGCTCAACCAGGCTGCCCGCGATGTTCTGCTCGGAATTGACCCGCCGGTCAAACTCACGCGCCGAGCCACCCAGCAGCTCGCCCACGTGCGCGAGGAGAACGTCGACACCGTCCACCCCGGCGGCACCGTCATCACCCGAGCCGGCGACGACATCCGCTGGTGGACCTGGGCCGGGTACCGAGCCAACGCCACCCTCACCGCCACCCTCGCCGGCCTCACCGACGAACGCCAGCGCTTCACCGACGAATACCTACGCCTACGCACCGACCTCACCCCGCAGATGTGGAAGGCCGGAACGGCAGATGCTGCCTCACGCCTGTGCCTGCCCGACATCGACGTGAAAGCCATGCGCGGACTGAAGTTCCACGAGGCCCTCCCAGAACGCCTCGCCATGGCCACACTCGCTACGAGGCTCGCCGACCTCGACTCGGCGACGGGCGTATTGTCCGAGCCGGTCAGGTTCACGCTCAGAGCAGAGTGAGAACGCCAGCCGGGACGCAGGACGTACTCGGTAGCCGGTGGATCAAGCGCTCTCAACCGGCCTTGTCGGTGCCCTCGTCTAGGCTCGCACGCCGAGACCGATAGGGGATTTACGTGCTCGACAGCGCTCTGACCGCAGATGTTCCGCTCGGCCCCTTCGAGGGCGCACCCATGACCGTCCACTCGTCCAAGGGAAAGACCACCAAGCTCCAC
This sequence comes from Kitasatospora sp. NPDC091276, assembly GCF_040684355.1. Lineage (NCBI taxonomy): Bacteria > Bacillati > Actinomycetota > Actinomycetes > Kitasatosporales > Streptomycetaceae > Kitasatospora > Kitasatospora sp. NPDC091276. Next base: position 95,667 of record NZ_JBFBFU010000030.1, read on the forward strand.
GCCGCCAAGACCTGCCCCCAGTTGCGCGCCCGCGACATCGCGACGGCCTCGGTGCCGCTGAATGTGGAGACGATCGGGCGGATGTGCTCGCGCTGCGCCCAATGGGGCGCGTGGTCGCGGCCGGGGACCGGGCTCGGCGTCTTCCTTCGGGCGCTCGGCGGGGTCGGACTGCTGTACCAGCTGCAGTGCCACACCGGGCCGGACGAGGACACTGACTGGGACGAGCCGGAGGTGCTCGCCGCCGCCAAGCTGTTGTGCGAGCCCGAAGCTGACATCGATGACGACCAGGAGGAAGAGGAAGAGGACGGCGAGGGCCGTGAGGCCGAGCGCCTGCAGGACTGCGTGTTCTCCGCCTGGAAGCGGGCGGCGACCAGCCTGCACCAAGCGCAGGCGACTGCCGCGATGTTCCCCTGGCTCGCCGACTGGGCGGAACCGAAACTCGCCGTGAAGATCCAGTACCTGGAGACGCTGCGGGCGCAGGCCGCCTTGTTCGTCGATACGGAGGGCCTCCGGGCAGCCGCAGCAGCAGAACTCCTGGGCGAGCCGGAACTGCCCTCCAGTGACCCCGCGTTCACGGCGGTGGGCTCGCACGATGAGATCACGAGGAGTCTGAAGACGCTGTGGCGTGAGTGGCAGGAGGAGGCCGCCAGCGGCTGGGGCCGACCGAGCGAGCGCACCTATATCTCCTCCCACCTCACGCACGGCATGCGCCCCAACCGTAAGGGCTACGCCCAGGCCCGGGCCGGCGTCGACGAGCTGGTCGCCTCCTGGGAGGAGCTGGCGCAGATCGCGGCGAAGGCGGCCGACCCGGTGCCGCAGCGTCTGGTGACCGTGCGCCTGTCGGAGGTCGTCGAGGACCCGTCGTACCGACACGAGCGCGGGTTCCTCCATGACCTCGACGACTGGACCACGGGCGTGCTCCTCACCCACCTCACCGCCGCGGACTGGGGCCGGCGCACCCTCACCCTGAAGGTCCCCGCCCTCGTCGCCGACCGCCTCCTCGCCTCCCACCCCTCCGGCCTCACATGCGAAGCCGGTACCGCCGGCCCCGAGACTCCGACCGGTGCCGAGGCCGGCGCGTCCTCACAGCACGTCAGGCCCGGGATCTTCGACGACACCCCCGTCTACGACCGGCAGCCGCTGGCTGCGGACCACCTGCGCGCACTGCGCGCCGTCTCGGCGGATCGGGACCAGCTGTACCTGGTGTTCTCGGTTGGCGCGGGGACCGAGGTGCTGCCGCTGACCACAGTGGAGAAGCGGCTCGCCGCTGAGTGGCAGGGGACCATCCTCGCCAGCGCGTCGGATCTGCCCGTGAGCGTCGTCGAGGCATGGGTCCGCGAGATCGGCCGCCGGCCCGAGGACGGAGAGAGCATCTGGTCTGCTCCCGTCCACGACCCGCACGACCCGCGGTTCGGTGCGGACCTGGGGCTGGCAGACGGCGATCGTGCCACCGCCTGGCTGCGACACGGAGGGGAGAGCGTCGAGTACGACCTGCGGTGCCTGGCGATGGCACGCGGCGCCGCCGACCTGCGCACGCTCGACGACAGCCGCGACCGCGAAGAGCGACGGCGCACGGTCCCGATCGCGGTGTGGCACGGCCTGCTGGCCACCACCCGCCACCTCGACCTGCGGCCGTTCAAAGCGCCCGGCACCGACCGGTGGCACGGCGGCAGCGGAATCCCGCTCGGTGTACTCGCCGAGGTGCAGGTCTACACCACCGATGCCAAGCCCGGCTGGAACCGCAGGGGCCACTCGGCGTTCTGCTCGCACTCCGGGGAACGCGGCCTCTCCGCTGACGACGACCTGCTGACCATCGCGGACCTCCTCTCCCGCGACGGCTTCGACTGGTGCAGCAAGTGCCACGGCTTCGCGGTACGCAGGTTCACCGACTCCCAGGTGTCCTACTACCGTGCGGCGCACCGTCTCCACGCCGTCGTGAAGAGGCTCGATCGTGACGGCGGAGCCACGGGCGGGACCAACGGGGAGAGCCTGGCCGCTGAGCTGAGCGAGCTGTCCGAGTGGCACCCGATCGGGGAGACGTACTGGGACAGCCCCGACTCGTGGCGCTGGACGGAGATCATCCGCGACCTCCGGCACCGCCTCGCGAACGGCCACGGAACCCGCTGACGAGGTGCTGGCACCTGCGAGCGGCTACGCCGCTCGCAGGACACCACCATCGTGACTCCGAGCCACTTCCTGCTGGTTGGCCGACGCCTCGTCGAGAGCGTGCATAGCTTCTTCGGCGGAGTCCTTGAGGAGGTCGCCGTAGAGGTTGATGGTGATCGCCAGGGTGGAGTGCCGCAGGGTCTTGGAGGCGACGGCCAGGGGGATATCAGCGGCGATCATGATGCGGGCCGCGGTGTGGCGCAGGTCGTGCGTGCGCCGTGAGGCGCTGTGGTTCGAGTGGAGGTGAGAGACCTTCGCCGCTGATCCTGTCGCAGCAGGACGGTGGAGCTGAGGGCAGCCTGATCCGGGTGACGCCGGGGAGGGTGGGAGCGGCCCTGACAAAGCCGGGGCGGGCCAGTACTGCCAGATGGTTCGGGTCCGGCGAGCGGGACGGAGAGGAGTACGCGAGGAACCGGCGTGTGACACCCCCTTTATGCGACGCCAGCTCGAACCTGGTGGATCTGGGCTGGAAGCGGTGCGCACCCGTCGCGGGTTGGGCGGGGAACTTCCGAGGCAGTGGGCACGAGCTGTCAGGGAGGCTGCGAGGAAGGTCTGCGGCGTACTCGCAGCGATGCCGCAGGGGCATAGTCGGGCTCCTACTTCGTCGAGCGAACCACAGTGAACACGGGACCCGTCCCGGGTCTTGCCCTGCGCGTCGCGTCCAGCGGCGATGGTGGGGTTGGGCGCGTCGACCGCCGATCGGTCCGGGACGGGGCGGAGCCGCCGTAGTACTCCGAGGTCGGGAAAGCCGGCCACATGGGGAAGGGCGGCAGCGGTTTCGAGAAGGGAAGGACGCTGCAATGCCGGAAGACGCGTCGCCGAATGGCGATGCTCCTCGTTCTGGTCCGCCCGGGCCGGGGGCGAGGGTATCGGAGATGCAGGCCAAGCTTCACCGTTGGGCGGTGGCCGATCCCGGCCGCCGGTTCGATGACTTGTTCAACTTCGTGTGTGACCCGGCGACGCTGATCGTGGCGTTGGACCGGGTCGCGGGAAACCAGGGTGCGCGCACCGCCGGCGTGGACGGCCTCACGGTCGCCGATGTCGCGGAACTGGTGGGCGTGCCCGGGTTCCTGGACGACCTGCGGGCCGGTCTCAAGGACGGTTCGTTCCGGCCGTTGCCGGTGCGGGAGCGCAAGATCCCGAAACCGGGTGGGTCGGGGAAGGTCCGCAAGCTCGGGATTCCAACCGTTGCGGACCGGGTCGTCCAGGCGGCGCTGAAGCTGGTGCTGGAGCCGATTTTCGAGGCGGATTTCTTGCCGTGCTCGTACGGTTTCCGGCCCAAGCGGCGTGCCCAGGACGCGATCGCCGAGATTCACCACTTCGGCTCCCGCGGCTACCGCTGGGTGCTGGATGCGGATATCGAGGCGTGCTTCGACTCGGTCGACCATGCGGCCCTGATGGACCGGGTGCGTCGGCGGGTGAAGGACAAGCGCGTCCTGGCGCTGGTCAAGGCGTTCCTGAAGGCCGGGATCCTCACGGAACTCGGCGACTACCGGGACACCATGACCGGCACGCCGCAGGGCGGCATCTTGTCTCCGCTGCTGGCCAACATCGCCTTGACGGTGCTCGACGAGCACGTGATGGGGCCGTGGAAGCCGGGCGGGGCGATGTCGACCCACGGCAAGCGCGATTACCGGCACCGCAAGGGGCGGCCGACGTGGCGGTTGGTCCGCTACGCAGGACGACTGTGCGCCACGAACACATCAGGAGGTTTCGGTGTAGACGGAAGCTGCTGATGTGGTGCTGCACTGGTGATGGAGGTGGGCCCTCCGGGACCGCCCACGCAGGGGGAGGTCTCAAACCACCGCAGGCTGCTCCGGTGAATGAGCCGGGGTGGTGAGCACTGCGGACAAGGCGCACTTGATGCGTCAGGTGCGAGCCGAGAAGGCGAACGCGAGTGAACCACTGCCGAAGTGTCGAAAGCGTATGGACGGTTACCGAAACCGGGGTCCAGTTGTTGCCCCGGGATGAGTCTGGCGGGGTCCTGTATTCCTGGCCAGGTGGTGCCCGGCATGAAGGTGGCGCGAGCTCGGCTCAGGCGCCGGTGCGGAACGTGGGAACCCCTCGCCGCGATGCTGCCGGTGGCCGTGTTGACGGTCCGTCGGCGTCAAGGGAGAACCCCAAGCAGCTGAAACTGCAAGGGGCAGAGTACCGATGCGCGGCAGGGGGACGGACCGCCTCGTAGTAGTGGGGAAGCCCCTGTAATGGGGGTGGAGCGAAGGGGGCGGGTCGTCCTGGTCTTGTTCGGTGGTCAACCGGAGTTCCCGGGAGGAGCCAGGTGAACGGATCGAGGCCGCAGGCCGAGGTCATGAGCAAGTCGTTTGACATCCCCAAGTGGATGGTGTGGCAGGCGTTTCAAAGGGTCAAGGCCAACAAGGGTGGACCCGGGGCGGACGGGGTGACGATCGAGCAGTTCGAGCAGGACCTGAGCAGGAACCTGTTCAAGCTGTGGAATCGCATGTCGTCCGGCTCGTACTTTCCTCCGGCGGTGAAGGCCGTGGAGATCCCCAAGGCGGGCGGGCGAGGTGTCCGCGTGCTCGGGGTGCCCACCGTGGCCGACCGGATCGCCCAGACGGTGGCCGCGATGTATCTGGAGCGGCGGGTGGAGCCTGTGTTCCACCCGGACTCCTACGGCTACCGGCCCAGGCGGTCGGCGTTGGACGCGGTGGAGACGTGTCGGCAGCGTTGCTGGAGAAGCGACTGGGTGGTCGATCTGGACATCCGGGCGTTCTTCGACAGCGTGGACCACGAGCTGATGCTCAAGGCGGTCGAGCGGCACGTCGACGCGGACGGGAAGTGGGTCCTGCTCTACGTCAAGCGGTGGCTGGTCGCGCCGCTGGCGTTGGCGGACGGGACCCTGGCGCGGCGGGATCGGGGGACTCCGCAGGGGTCGGCGATCTCGCCCGTGCTGGCGAATCTGTATCTGCACTACGCGTTCGATGTGTGGCTGACGCGGGAGTTCCCGCAGGTCACCTTCGAGCGCTACTGCGATGATGCGGTGATTCACTGTGGCAGCGAGAGGCTGGCCCGCCGCGTGCGGGACGCTCTCGCGCAGCGGTTGGCGCAGGTCGGTCTGGAACTGCATCCGGACAAGACGCGCATCGTGTACTGCAAGGACGCCGATCGGCGCGGCTCGTATGAGCACACGTCGTTCACGTTCCTCGGGTACACGTTCCGGCCCAGGCTGGCCAAGAACCGGTTCGGGAAGCACTTCGTGAACTTCCTGCCCGCGGTCAGCAAGGAGGCGATCAAGGCGATGGGCAAGGAGATCCGTTCCTGGCGCATCGCCTGCCGCAGTGACAAGTCCCTGATGGACCTTGCGCGGATGTTCAACAGCATCGTGCAGGGTTGGATCAACTATTTCGGGCGCTTCTACAAGTCCATGTTGTATCCCCTCCTCCGGCGCATCAACGACCTGTTGGTGCGTTGGGCCTGTCGGAAGTACAAGCGACTGCACCGCCGCGAGAAGCGGGCGAGGGAACTGCTGGCGGGCGCCGCCCGCCGCTACCCGAACCTGTTCGCGCACTGGCGGTTCGGCCTCAAGCCTGACGGCTGGACGATGGGAGCCGTGTGAGCTGAGAGGCTCCCGCACGGTTCTGCGAGCGGCGGCGGGTGCGATTCCCGCCGCCGACTCTCCTCGTGGTCTTGGTGCATGGTTCGCGTGAGCACACTGAAGCGCTGCGCGAAGAGGTCGCCGTCGCGCTGGCCCCGCTCGGGTTGCGGCTGTCACCGGCCAAGACCCAAGTGGTCCACATGAGCGACGGGTTCGACTTCCTCGGCTTCCGCATCCGGTGGAAGCGCAAGAGGGGGACGAACAAGTGGTACGTCTACACCTTCATCGCGGCCCGGCCCCTCCGGACCTTGAAGGCGAAGATCCGTGCCCTGACGCACAAGACATCGCAGCAGGACTTCGCGTCGGTTCTGACCAGACTCGGTCAGATCATGCGCGGATGGGCCAACTACTTCAAGTATGCCGTGGCCAAACACACCTTCAGCAAACTGGACGACTTCACCTGGTGGAGGCTCGTCCACATGCTGCGGGCGCGTCACGGCTGGAACTGGGGACAGGTCCGCCGACACCTCGCCGCCTCCGAGCGGTGGAGGATCGCGGCCGACGGGGTCGAGTACTTCCGGATCGAGGGTGTGACGGTCTCCCGCTACACCTACCGGGGCAACAAGATCCCCTCCCCATGGCCTCCTGCGAACCCCGCCTGACGGCAGGAACCGTGGAGAGCCCGTTGCCGAGAGATCGGCACGGCGGGTTCGGAGAGCGGTCCGGGGAAACGGACCGGGAGCAATCCCGGCACCGCGCCCCGGGCCGACTCACCAGCCCGATCCTGGGGAGGTCGAGTTCGGCGGAGCGCTTGCGGAGCTGGTCGAGGAGCCACTGCGGGCGAAGCGGCGAGCCGTCCGGGTTGGCGAAGACGAGGCCCTCCAGGCATCCTCCGGGGTGGGCTCATCTGGATTGCGGCTTGGCGGTGTAGGGCAGCCATGGCTCTGGGGAAGAGGCTGATCCAGGCGCGGCTGGCCTCGGTCTTGGGCTCGCGGAAGAGGATGCCGTTGTTGTTGACGGCCGCGAGGGTCCAGCGGACGTAGAGCTTGTGGGCCCTGAGGTGCACGTCCGACCAGTGCAGGGCCAGGATCTGGCCGCGGCGCGTGCCGGTGCCGAGCATGACCCCTGGGACCCGGTGGATCGGCAGCCCGGGCCATGTCTCGTAGTGCCTCATGCAAGATTCAAGAGATCACCATGCGGAAGACCTATGAGGGCGACACGCAGCCCTGATCACGAGTGCTGGCCGCAACTGCGTGGCAAGGCCCGGGCCAAGGGCTGCCTGCACCCGACGACCTACTGACCCGCCTGCTGCCGCAGGGTGATTGTCGTGGTGAGTTCCACGGTGGCCAGGTACCACCAGAAGATCCAGTCGAGGAACGCCGGGTCGTAGTCCTCCTGCTGAGAGGCGTCACGGTGGCGGATCTCGAACCGGTTGGCGATCTGGAACAGCGCGCCGTCATCGGGCTTCCCGAGTTCGGCGCGGATCAGGTCGCGTCGCTCCTCGAGGATCCCTGCCAGGACGATGATTGCGGAGCGCTTCTCCTCGATGGACGCGCTACGGCTGCGGTAGAGGGCGATGGCGTGCGCGGTGCGCTGCTTGATGTCGGGATCGGGGGCGGCCAGGGCACAGTGGACGAGATCGGCTCGGGCGTCGTCAGTCACGGCGACGAGTCGGCCCAGGTCCTCCCCCTCGTCTGCCAGGCGGTAGTGGTGTCCGGCGTCAGCGAGGAGCCGGTTTACCTGCCACCGGTAGAGCACCCGAGCGGGACCTGCGTGGAACTCCCGGTGATGCCAGCCGCACTGGCTGTAGGAGTGGTACCAGCGATCGCGCGGGCGTGAGACCAGGTCATGGAAGACTTCTGCCAGCCCGAAGAAGGTGTCCTCGTCCCACTCCCCAGGGGTCAGAGGCCAGAGCAGAGGTATGCCCAGTCGGCGCTCCAGTACCTCGGAGGCATCCGGCAGGTCCGCATAGACGTCGACGCACTCCTTCCCGAAGTGCTCCGCGAGGTAGCCGTTGCGGTGCATCTCCCCGATCAGCCGGGCGAATGCACGAGCTGCTGAATCCGGGCTTGCCGACGTATTCGGGGCAGCCTTCCCCTGGCGGTGCGGCCAGTACGGGCGCGGCTCCGTGACGTGCCGGACTTCCTTCGCCCTCTCGGCCAGCTCACGAAACCAGGTCTCCTGCGTCACCACCGGAGCCTGCTCCCACGGCGGGGGATCGGAACGGGGGCTCCAGTAGTTGCTGTAGGGAACTGTGGCAGGAAGACTCTGAAAGTCCGAGCAGGCACTGGCCCCCTGGAACGCTTCAGTGAGCAGCCACTCGGCCCTGGATATCCAGTCCTTGTGATCGGTGGCGGTGATGTGGTTGGCCTCGCTGATGAAGAGGTCGACCGGCCAGGCCAGCTCGTAGTTGCTGAGGTCTATCACTGAGGTCCTTCCGTGCCTGCTGGCTGAAGAAGTTGGCCAGCGGGTCGACCGGCCGGATGCGTGCCGGTCGCCGTAACGGAGAATACCTGCGGCCCCGAACTGACTACCCGAATTTCCCCTCATGGCGGGCTGGCCTCGGCCGGGTCGTTCACGAGCGAGACTGACGGCCTCCTTCCCTGGGACGGCGTTCAGGTGGAGCCGCGCCGGCCCGGGGAGAGACTCCGCCTGCGGCTGCCACTACGCCGCGAGCGGCAGGTCGTCGTCGCCATGGGGGATGGCTCGGAGCCGGTCCGTCTGCGCTTGATCGAGCGCTCGGGAGAGGGCGTTGACTGCTTGGTCGGCGGAGTCTTTGAGGAGGTGGCCGTAGAGGTTGATGGTGATGGCGAGGGTGGCGTGGCGCAGGGTCTTGGAGACGATGGCGATGGGGATGCCTTCGGCGATCATGATGCTGGCCGCGGTGTGTCTGAGGTCGTGAAGGCCGATTTTCGGCAGGTCGATTTCGGTGGTGCGGTTGCGGAGCTGGTCGAGGACCCACTGGGGCCGCAGCGGCGTCCCGCCGGGGCGGGCGAAGACCAGACCCTCCAGCCGGCGGTCGGGGTGGGCGTTCATCTGGATGGCAGCCTGGCGGTGGAGGGCGGTTATGACCCTGGGGGAGAGGCTGATCCAGGCGCGGCTGGCCTCGGTCTTGGGTTCGCGGAGGTGGATCTTGCCGTTGTCGATGGCGGCAAGGGTCCAGCGGACGTAGAGCTTGCGGTCCATGAGGTGCACGTCGGACCAGTGCAGAGCGAGGACTTCGCTGCGGCGCATGCCGGTGCCGAGCATGACCTCGAACAGGTCGGTGAGCTGGTCGGCGTAGTGCTCGGCGCCGTGGCGCAGGAACGTCGCGGCCTCTTCGGGGGTCCAGCAGGTGCGCACAGCTGCGCGGGGTCGGGTAGGGACGGAGTGTTTGGCGGGGTTGTAGCGCAGTCCCCAGGCGCGGACGGCGGCGTTGAGGGCGTTGCGCAGGGTGGAGACGATCCGGTAAACGGTGACCTTGCCGCGCTTGGCCTTGCGCTGGGCGGCGATCCAGCGCTCGATGTGCTTGGGGCGCAGGTCTGGGAGGCGGTAGTGGCCGAAGGCGGGGATGAGGTCCCGCTCGACGCACGCCTCGTAGCCGGCGTTAGGTGTTGGGCGCGAGCTCTTCCTTCTTCGCGGTCAGCCACTGGCGCAGGAAGCTCGCCACCGTGGTGCGCCGGTCCTCGTACACCCCGCGCAGCTCACCGTTCAGCACCGCCTTCATCTCCCGGGCCGCCTCGGCGCGGGTGGCGAACCCACCGCGTCGGCGGGTCTTGCGATTCCCGTCCTCGGGGGCAAGGTCGACGCAGTACGTCCACTTCCCGTGCTTCAGATCCCCGGCTAGCCGCGGGCACCACGGCCCCAACTGCTTCCCCGAACCGTCCGAACAACCACACCGCCGGTACACCCGACCCCGCTGCGCACGCTGTCCCATGAGCTTCCCCTTCTCTCGGACTGGGTGGTTCCTCTGAGGTAAGAGTGGCTGCTGTGTCGGGTGTGGCGGCAGAGCGCGTTGGGCGGTGTGCGGAGCATTCAGAACCAGATGGCGAAGACACGCTCAAGACGACACACCGCCTGGAAGATCACCATCCGTGACCAGTGGGTAAGCGACAGTGTTCCGCCCGCAGGATTCGGACCTGTGGGCCGGCCAGCGCCGCCGATGCAGCACCTGTTGGGATCGTGCAGCGGTGCTTGCTGAAGGACCGACAGATCTCGGTCACCGGCAGTAGCGGTGGTGGGGTCGCTGGCCCTGGGACCAGTTTGGGACCGCACCCGATGAGCGCCCATGAACGCCGATGGGCGAAAACGGACGCTCGTGTGCAAAGTAAACACTGAGCCACGGTCAGCATCTTGCGGCACCGCTTCCGCTGAAAGAATCCAACTCACGTACACCTCAGGATAGTTGTGCAACAAAAAAGCCGGGACCTTGAGGTCCCGGCTGCCGACAATAGTTGAACCCCTGAGGGTCAAGGGGTCGCAGGTTCAAATCCTGTCGTCCCGACCGGCGTTTTCGCAGGTCGGAGGCCGTTTTCGCAGAGATGCGGAGGCGGCCTTTTTGTCGTTCCGTCAGGTTGTGGTCGCATTGTCGTCGCAGGTCTCTCTGGGGCAGTGCGGGCAGCGGTCTAAGCGGCGGCTGCCGCAGGGGGTTTGACGCTTCTCGGCTGCTTTGGGAGCCGCGTTCTGTGGTCGCGGTGTGGTCGCAGCCAGCGGGGCCAGCGGCTGTGGGCGGCGTGCTTGTCTGCTGCGGCGAGGATGGCGGCGATGGTGTCGACGGCGTCGTGGGCTGCCTGTCGGGTGAGGTGGTCGTAGATGTTGGCGGTGGTGGACAGCGTGCCGTGCCGCAGGGTCTTGGAGACCGTGACGAGGGGGACGCCGGCGGTGATGGGGAGTGTGGCGGCGAGGTGGCGCAGGTCGTGGACGCGGATGGTGGGGACGCCGGCTTCGGCCGACAGTTGGCGGAGGCGGTCCAGGACGCGTTGCGGGCGCAGCGGTTGGCCGTCCGGCTTGCAGAAGACCAGGGCACCGGGCGGGATGGGGCCTTGGATGGCGGCGCGGTGCCGGAGCGCGGTGCCGACCCGCGGTGAGATGGCGACCCAGTTCTTGCTGCTGCTGGTTTTCGGTGCGGTGAGGACGGTGCGGGCGTTGTCGATGGCGGAGAGGGTGTAGCGGACGTAGAGGACGTGCTGGTCGAGGTGGACGTCGTCCCAGTGAAGCCCGAGGACTTCGCCCTTGCGCATGCCGGTGCCGATGAGAACTTCGAACAGGTCGGCCAGGAACGGGTCGGCCTGGTGGCAGTAGCGCAGGAACTGGGCGGCTTCGTCCGCGGTCCAGATGCGCCGCTCGGGTGACGCTGGGCGGGGCAGGACGCTGGGGCGGGCGGGGTTGTGGGGGAGACGGTCTTGTCGGACGGCGTCGCCGAGGGCGCTAGAGAGGGTGGCGAGGCAGCGGTAGAGGGTCACCGGGCCGCGGGCGTGGGCGATCTGGGCGTGGGCAAAGTCGGCGATGTGCCAGTGGCTGAGGTCGTCGAGCCTGATGCGGCCGAGGTTCGGGATGAGGTCGTTGGTGACGTAGTCGCGGTAGCGCACCAGGGTGGTGGGCTTGACGGTGAGGGCCTTGGTCTGGAGCCAGGCGGTGAGGTAGTCGGCGACGGTCTGGTTGGGGTCGGCGCTGAAGCCGCCGTCCTGGCCTTCGCGCACCCGGCGGAGGGCGGTGCGGGCGGTCTCCTCGGTGGGGAAGCCGCCGCGCCGGAGGGTGTGGCGGTTGCCGTTGGCGGGGAGGTCGACAGCGAAGGTCCAGGTGCCGTGCTCGGGGTCGGCGGCGAGGCGGTGGCAGCGGGCGCCGAGTTGCTTGTGCTGCTGGTCGCGGCAGCCGCATCGGCGGTAGACGCGGCCGTTGCGGGTGGAGGAGCGCATGATGATCGCATCCTGAGGCTGGAGGGTTCTCCTGATCCGTTCAGTCTGCTCTCACGTGCGACCACGAGCGGTACTGAAGCCCGTCTGACCTGCGCGAGCCCCCTTGTCGTGGCGACAAGTGCTTGGGAGGCGCAGGTGAGGTGATCCCGCGGGTGGGTGTTGCGCTTGCCGTGACCTTGACCCGACCGGAGGGCGTTGACACGGAGCGAAGTCGGATCGTTGCGCTTCGGGAACCCGCGACCAGCGATAACGCCCCGAGAGCGTTCACCGGCAAAGCCGCTGCTCAGTAGCTGTGCCTCTCAAAGACACCCTTCAGGCAGCCGGAGCAGGTCGACGCCGCCCGGCTCGGACAGCCCCTGTCAGCCGGACGACGGTGCCTTCCCGATGGTCAGCTGCCCGTTCATCAGATAGAGGCTTAACGGCAGTCCGCTGTCAAGCGCGGCGAGAACGTCGACCTGGTGCTGGACCTGGATGTATCCCGCCCAGAGCTGCCCGACGAAAACGCTGAGCGTCGGCGAGTTGGGGCTCGGCCGCACCAGGGTGGCTTCGCCCGCTACTGGTTCCTGCCACGGGTCGAGGGCGACCTCCACAAGGGGTGTGCCGTCGGCCATGAGTTCGCCGATCAGGTCCCGTGGCTGGCGGACGTACTCCAGCAGTTCGTCGATCTCCCGCGCCGTGGGACCAAAGAGCGAGATCCAGCCTTCCATCTGCCAGGCGGTCACCCACTCCTTCATGTCTGCGGATGGGATCCGTTGCTCGGCCGCCACGGATCCCATGGCATGGGCGAGACGGCGCGAGGTTATGCCGGAGGTGAGCAGTTTCAGGGCTTGCGTCGTGTCGACGCCGTGCCGCAGGTACCAGCTGGTCTCGGGGTGGAGGCGAGTGCTGGAGCCGGCGTCGTCGAGCCGCGTGTTGACCAGGTGGATCAGCGCCCCGAGGGTCCAGGACAGGGCGTGCTCGAAGGTGCCGCTGATGTTGTCGACGGTCTGCTCCAGTGCCCACACTCGGTCCACGGCCGGCAGCCAGCGCTGCGCGAGGTGGGGGATGGGCATGCCGGAGATCCAGTCGGTGATCGCTTGGCTGACTAGCACCTGCAGGGGTTTACCCCGGTGCTCCTGGTCGGTGAACTTCCAGTTTCCCTCGACCTCGGGCAGACGGAGCAGCATGTCGAGCACGTTGTGCTGGGTGAGGAAGTCGAGTGTGCGGCGAAGCGACCACTCCTCCACGGCCAGCGGCCACCCTTCGAAGTCGCCTTCCCACTGTGCCTCGTCGCGGTGTGCCGTCAGGGCGCGGACCTCGCCGGTGAGCCAGCGGGCGACCTCGTCGAGATTGCGGGCGCTGAACAGGCTGGTGCCGGTAGTGGCCCAGCGCCTGCGGGTCGTCGGGCTGGTCACGGCGTGCACTGCAGCGACCTTCTCGGCCAGTGACAGCCACCTCGCGCGCTCCTGCGGGTCCTCCACCAGCTGGAGCGCGGGCAGGTTCTCGACGGCTTTGAGCGGGGTGCTGTTCAAGGCGGGCATCGAGCCGAGAGCGTCCACGGTGAACCACACATAGGCGACGAAGTCCGCGACCAGCGTGCCCGCGAGCATGAGCACCTCGTCGGCATCGTCCCGGACCCTGTTCTCGGCCTCAGCAAGTTGCTCCAGGACCTCGGCGTCCAGCAGGGCCGAGGTGACGCGCAGCTGGTCGTCGCCCGGGGCGAGCCGATCGAAGTCGGCATTGGCGGGTGTGACCGGCCGGGTAAGCAGGATCCATCCCTCGCTCTCACGCCCGGCGCGCCCGGCCCGGCCGACCGCGTTGAGCAACTCCGCATCGCTCATCTGCCGTTGCCGTTCGTAGCTGAGAAAGTCCCCGCTGATCGAGTGATGGACAATGACCGTGCGCACAGGCAGGTTGACACCGTCGGTCAACGTGCTAGTGCTGGCGATCGCCAGGAGCTGCCCGGCCCGCAACGCGTCCTCGACCGCCTCCAGGACATCGTCCGGCAGCGCACCGTGATGGTAGGCGACGCCCTTGCGGGCGCACGACACCAGCGGGTGTGCCGACCCCAGAGTTTCGGATAGGTACGTGACCAGGGACTCGGCCTCGGCCCGCTCCTCCAGGTGCTCGGCTATCGCGCGCGCGGTGTTGCGGGCCTCCTTCTTCGTGGCGACGACCACGAGGACGCTGCCCTTGGTCGTCAGGTAGGCAGCGCCCGCCGCGAACAGCCGGTAGCTCGCGGTACCGCCTGCGAGCAGGGTCTCACGGCTCCAGTCCCCGGGATACGTCTCGGCATACGACCGCCGCCCGAGCTCCCGGGTGAGCAACACCGTCGGCTTGGACGCCGTAGTGGGGCGCAGTGCCATCCGCAAGGCCATCGGCACCACAGCCTTGACGCGCCCTCGCGCCTTCTTGGTGGGCTTGCGCGCAGTCCGCTCCACCCGATCTCGCATGTAGTGCGGGGACAGCAGCCCGTGCAGACGCCGCGGCCCACGCCAGGTGTCGCTGAAGTACACCTCCTCGGGCGGACGGGACGGGTCCAACCAGGATGCCAACGACGCCCGGTTCCCCACCGCCGCGGACAGCAGCACCAGCCGCGGTGCACCCGGGTGAACCTGGCAGAACGCCAGCAGCCCCTCCAACACGAAGCCCCGCTGAGCCCGCGCCATGTGATGGGCCTCGTCCACCACGATCAGCCCGACGCCGTCGAGCGCCTCCACCGGATCGTGGCGCAGCATGTGCATCAGCCGCTCCGGGGTGAGGATCTCCACGTCGTCGTTGAGATTGCCCAGCCCCCGTTCGCCGATGGGGAAGTCCGGCAGCTCGGCGGCCAGCCGCCGACCCAGCAGCCGCAACCGCCCACGCAGCGCCTGCCGCATCTCCCGCCCGAGACTGCGCATCGGTGACACGTACAACACCCGTCCAGAGGCCTGCGCCAGATGCGCGCAAATCACCAGTTGCGCCATGAGCGTCTTGCCCGCGCTCGTGGGCACGCTGATCAGGCTGCGCGTGGTCGCGGGGTCGACCGGGTTCCCCCGTTCGAGTTCGAGCAGCTTGCGCTGCGGCGGCCACAGCGTGAGCACCGGCGGGCTGGAGAGCGCGAACGTCCGTGCCACGGCTGGCGGGGTCCCCGGTGGCAGCAGGTTGTAGAGGCTGCTGGCGGACAGGTCTTCACTCAACTCCAGCAGATGCGAGGCCACCCAACGCGCCAGCAAATCGCCCGAACCCACCTGCTGACCCACGACGCGACCGAGGAGTTGCACGGCGATGTCCAGGTCCTCTGGGCCGCCGAAGGCGAGGTGCTGGTGGAGGTGGTGGACCGCGTTGACGACGGCCTCGGCCGGCCCGTACATGGTGCCAGCCAGGGTGTCCGGCCGATCGAAGCGGCGGCCGAGAAGCGTGCGGAGCTGAGCTAGCTGGCGGCGCCAGGCTCGCAGCGCCGTGGTGAGTGCCGGACGGTCCATGCCGAGGAAGGCCACGCCCGCTTCGAGAGCGAGGGTTTCGACGTGGTCGGGGAGCTCCACATCGGTTCTTACGAGCCGTTCGACGGCGCGGTAGACGGCGGTGGCGTTGGGGTCCTGCTCGCATCGCCGGTAGCCGGCCTGCGCGGCGAAGGCCATCTTCAGACGCTCGGTGTCATCGTGCGCGCCAGCGAGGGCGAGGTCCAGGACGTGCGCACTGACGGCGAACGCGTGACGGACTTGGGCTGGGTTGTAGTCCGCCGCGCCGGGGCTGACCGCGGCCAGGCCGTGGAGGAGCCACGCAGTGTTCAGGACGTCCTCCGGAACACCGGAGTCGGCCCGCAACGCGTCTATTTCCAGCTGCGTCAGGAGGTTGAGAAGCTCTGCCGGGGTGGGGAGGATCGCACCGCTGTGATCACCAAGGGCATGGGTGAGGACCTGCAGGTCTAGGGCGCGTATTCGGTCGTGATCAACGGGTCCGGGTGAGGTCCTTGATCCAGATCATCGCGCCACGGAGGTGGAGGCCTGCGAGGTAGCTGTCCGGGGTCTTGTCATACCGGGTCGCGATGCCTCGCCAGGCCTTCAGCTTGTTGATCAGGCG
>NZ_JBFBFU010000031.1:0-108557 GCF_040684355.1 Kitasatospora sp. NPDC091276
TGTCCACGTAGACGGACTGGGTGGCGACCGGGCCGACCAGTTCGTCCAGGCCGTTGATCCGGGTGAGCAGGTTGGCCTTGCACGGCAGGGTGGGCCGCCGGCGGGCTGCGCGGTGTCGGATGCGGCGGTGTCGGGTCCGGCCGTGCCCGAGGCGGGCTCGGGTGCCGATGCGGCCGGTAGCGCCTGCGGCGCCGGGGCGGCGGCCGGCCGGTCCAGCAGCTCGGCCAGGTGACGGATGGTCGGCCGGTCGAACATCTCGACCACCGAGAGCTCCTGCCCGAAGTCCTCGGCGATCCGCCGCTGGACCCGGACCAGGTGGATGGAGTTGGCGCCGGCCTCGAAGAAGTTGGTGTCGACGCCGACCTCCGCCCCGTCCATCACCTCCCGCCACAGCTCGGTGAGCCGCTCCATCGCGCCGAGCGCGCTCGGCCGGTGCGCCACCGGTCGCGCCGCCGGTGCCGCCGGTGCCGCCGCGAGGGCGGGGGCGACGGGGACGGCGGAGACGACGGCGGGGGCGGGCACCGCGGCGCCCAGCCGGGCGAGCGCCGCCCGGTCGACCTTGCCGTTGGCGGACAGCGGCAGCGCCTCGACCGCCCGCACCCGCTGCGGAACCATGTAGCCGGGCAGCCGCTCGGCGAGCGCGTCGCGCAGCGCGGCCGTCCAGTCGGTGCCGGAGCCGGGCTCCTCGGCGGCCGCGTTCAGCGGCCGGCCGCCGACGAGCGTGTGCAGCACGCGCTGGCCCTCCTCCAGCCGCAGCGCCTCGCGCAGCGGCTCCGGGAAGACGTCGCCGATCGGGCAGAGCGCCACCGCGCAGTCGGCGGCGCGGTGGCGCAGCAGCTGTGCCATCGCCC
Source organism: Kitasatospora sp. NPDC091276 (assembly GCF_040684355.1). Taxonomy (NCBI): domain Bacteria; kingdom Bacillati; phylum Actinomycetota; class Actinomycetes; order Kitasatosporales; family Streptomycetaceae; genus Kitasatospora; species Kitasatospora sp. NPDC091276. Next base: position 852 of record NZ_JBFBFU010000031.1, read on the forward strand.
CGGCCTCCAACAGGCAGAAGCGGTCGGCGAGTTCGCCGTACACCGGGGCGATCGCGGCGGTCCGGGAGACCAGGAAGACGGCGAAGCCGGCCTGGTCGAGCAGCGGCCCGTTGGCCTCGCTGTAGAGCGCCCGGTCCAGCGCCCGGGCCGAGCCCGGTGCGCCGTCGAGGGCGACCAGTGCCGGCCCGGCCGGGTCGACGTAGTAGGTGCCGGCCGGCAGGCCCGCCACCCTGCCGGGGGCGACGGCCAGGTAGGTCTGCACCGGGTACAGGCCGCCGGCCGAGCCGTAGGCGTACCGGGGCACGCCGTCCTCGTCCTGGCGGGCGAGCACGGTCAGCAGCGCGTGCAGGTCGGCCAGCCGCACGGGGGCGTCGGCGAAACCGGTGGCGGCGCCGCGCAGGGCGGCGGCCCGGCGCAGGTCCAGGGTGTCGGTCGGCAGGGCGAAGGGCAGGACCTCACGGCCCGCCAGGTCGGCGCGGCGGCCGGGCTGGCGCAGCCGCGCCTCCAGCCGGCGGACCCGCTCGGCGTCCAGGGCCGGGGCCGCCGCGGGAGCGGGGGCGGCGGGCTGCGGCCGGGCGGCCTCGCGGACCACGAAGGCCGCGAGCCGGGCGTCGAGCCCGTTGCCCTCGACCAGCGCCGCCGCCTCCCGGACGCCGTCCATCCGGACCAGCGCCGATTCGATCTCGCCCAGCTCGATGCGCATGCCGCGCACCTTGACCTGGCAGTCCTCCCGGCCGAGGAACTCCAGCTCGCCGTCGGGCAGCAGCCGGGCCAGGTCGCCGGTGCGGTACAGGCGCTCCCCGGTGACCGGGTGGGTCGGGAACGCCCGGGCGGTGAGCTCGGGGGCGTTGCGGTACCCGACGGCCAGGCCCACGCCGGTGATGAACAGGGCGCCGGCGACGCCGACCGGGCGCGGCCGGAAGGCCTCGTCCAGGACGACCATGCCCTGGTTCCGCATCGGCCGCCCGTACGGGATGCTCGGGCGGCCCGGCTCGACCGCGCCGATCGGGTGCAGCACGGACCAGATCGACGCCTCGGTGGCGCCGCCCAGGCTGATCACCTCGGCCTTGGGCGACAGCGCGCGGACGTGGTCGGGCATGCCGACGGGGATCCAGTCGCCGCTGAGCATGACCAGGCGCAGCGACTCCAGGTCGGCGGCGGGGTTGCCGCCGGCGTACGCGAGCAGCATCTCCATCAGCGCGGGGACGGAGTTCCAGACGGTGACGCCGTGCTCGGCGACCAGCCGGGACCAGCGTGCGGGGTCGCGCTCCTCCCCGGGCCCGACCAGCACCAGCGCGGCGCCGGCGGCGAGGGTGCCGAACAGGTCGTACACCGAGAGGTCGAAGCCGAGCGAGGAGAGGCCGAGGACGCGGTCGGCGGGGCCGACCCGGAACCGGTCGTTGACGTCCACCACGGTGTTGAGCGCGCCGCGGTGGTCGATCATCACGCCCTTGGGGTCACCGGTGGAGCCCGAGGTGTAGATGACGTACGCGAGGTCCGCCGGGGTGGTGGGCACCGGGGCCGGCTCGGCGCCGGCCGGGGCGGCCAGCGCCTGTTCGAAGCCCAGCAGGGTGACCCCGGCCGGCACCGCGCCGGCCGCGTCCCAGGACTCCCGGGCGAGCAGCGCGGTGGCGCCGGCGTGTTCGAGCGAGCGGGCGACGCGGGCGGCCGGCAGGCCGGCGTCCAGCGGCAGGTAGGCGCCGCCGGCCCGGATCACGCCGATCGCGGCCGCGACCTGCTCCCAGCCCCGGTCGGCGCGCACGCCGACCAGGTCGCCGGGGCCGACGCCGGCCCCGCGCAGCGCGTGGGCCACGGCGGCGGAGGCGCGCTCCAGCTCGCCGTAGGTCACGGTGCCGGTGGCGGAGACCACGGCGGTCCGCTCGGGGGCGGTGCGCGCCTGGGCGAGGAACGGCTCGTGCAGCAGCCCGTCGGGCCGCGGGCCGTCCGTGGCGTTGAGCGCGCGGTAGGCCTCGGCGTGGGCGGCGGGCAGGGCGGCCAGGTACGGGTCCGTCCAGGCGTCGGGCCGCTCGGCGAGGGCGGTGAGCAGGCCGGTGTAGGCCTCGAACATCGCGTCGAGCAGGCCCTCGGGGAAGAGCTCCTCGACGGCGTCCCAGGTCAGCCGCAGCCGGCCCTCGTCCTCGGAGATCTGGTGGTCCAGCCAGACCTGGGGGGTCTGGGTGATGGTGTGGGCGACCTTGGCGCCGAGCTCCCGCAGCACCCGGCTGCCGCCGACCTCGCCGGCGCCGAGCTCGCTGGTGAAGACGACCGGCATGGCGGCGTCGGCCACCCCGCGCCGGCGGGCCAGGTCGCCGCCGACCCGCACGCCGCTGACCAGCTGGTGGTCCAGGTCCTCCCAGAGCCGGTCCTGGAGCCGGCGGGCCCGCTCGGCGAAGGAGCCGGCGGTCGCGCCGTCCACCTCGAAGAGGCTGAGCGCGGTGAAGTCGCCGACCATGGCGGCCAGGTCGGGGTGGTCGCCGACGCGGTTGAACAGCGTCAGGTTGAGGGTGAAGCGGTCGGCCGCCGCCCAGGTGCCGAGCACGGTGGCGTAGGCGGCCAGGGCGAGCGCCGAGGGCGTGACCCGGCCGGCGGCGGCCCGGCTCTTCAGCCGCTCCCACAGCTCGGCGGGCAGGTGCGCCTCGCGGCGGTGGAACCTGGTCTGCGTCAGCTCCTCGGGACGCCGCGCCAGCGGCAGCGCGGGGGCGGGCGGCAGGGTCTCCAGGCGGCCGTGCCAGTAGTCGAGGTCGCGTTGCAGCGCGGGGCCCTCGCGGCGGGTCCGCTCGGCCAGCACGTAGTCGCGGAACGAGAGCTCCATCGGACGCGGGTCGAGCGAGCCCTGGTAGATCGCCAGCAGCTCGCGCAGCAGGATCTGCACGCTGCCGCCGTCGGCGATCAGGGTGTCGATGCTCAGGTGCAGCCGGGCGTCGGTGCCCCCGGTCCGGCTGGCGTGCAGCTCGAACAGCGGCCAGGTGTCGGCGGGCAGCACCTGGTGCGACATCCGGGCGCGGGTCCCGGCGAGGGCGGCGGCCCGCTCGGGCTCCGGCAGCCCGCGCAGGTCCTCGACGGCCAGCTGGTACGCGGGCACCTCGGGCAGGATGCGCTGGGTGCCGTCCTCGGCGAAGACCAGGCGCAGCGCGTCGTGCCGCCGCACCAGGGCCTGCCAGGCGTCCTGGAGGCGCAGCGGGTCGACGTCGGCGACGTCCACTTCGAGGTAGAGGTGGCAGGCGACGTCGCCGCCGACGGCGCCGCTGCGGCCGATCCAGTACGCGCGCTGCACGTCCGTCAGCGGGAAGGGCTCGTGGCGGTGGGCCGGGTCGGGCAGCAGCTCGACCGGTTCGGCGGGCGCCGCGGTGGCCCCGCCGGCGCCCAGCGCGTCCACGGCCCGGGCGAGGGCGGCGACGGTCGGCGAGTCGAACAGGGTGCGCAGCGGCAGCTGGACGTCCAGGTCGCGGCGGATCCCGGCGACCATCCGGGCGGCCAGCAGGGAGTGGCCGCCGAGCTCGAAGAAGTCCTCCTCGGTGCCGACCTCGTCGAGCGTCAGGGCCTCGCGCCAGATCGCGGCGATCCGCTCCTCGGTCGGCGTGGCGGGCGCGGTGCGGTCGCGGCCGGCGGCGGGGACGGTCTCGGGGGCGGGCAGCGCCGCGCGGTCGACCTTGCCGTTGCTCGTGAGCGGCAGCGCGTCGAGCGGGATGAACCGGGACGGGATCAGGAAGCCCGGCAGCTGCCCGGCCAGGGCGGCCCGCAGCTCGGCCGGGGCGGGCGGCGCGGCCGGGTCCTCGGGCACCAGGTAGGCGGCCAGCGCGGCCCGGGCGGTGCCCAGGCCGTAGGCGGTGACCACGCACTGGCGGATGCCGGGCAGCGCGGTGAGTGCGGCCTCGACTTCGCCGGTCTCGATCCGGAAGCCGCGGATCTTGACCTGGTGGTCGTTGCGCGAGAGGTACTGGAGGCGGCCGTCGGGCAGGGTGCGGACGAGGTCGCCGGTGCGGTACAGCCGGGCGGCGGGGTCGGCCGAGCCCGGGCCGGCCGACTCGGAGCCGGCCGACCCGGGGCTTGCCGAGGCGGGGTCGGTCGCCTCGGGGTCCGCGACGAAGCGTTCGTCGGTGAGCCGGGGCAGCCCGAGGTAGCCGGCCGTCACCCCGGCGCCGCCGATCAGGAGTTCGCCCGGCACGCCGACGGGCACCCGCCGCCCGTACGGGTCGAGGACGCGCACGGTGGTGCCGGCGATCGGGCCGCCGATGGTGACCAGGCCCTCGGCCGGGTCGACCACGGCGGTGGTGGACCAGACGGTCGTCTCGGTCGGCCCGTACATGTTGCGGATCGGGCCGCCGAGGTGCTCGGCCAGCCGGCGCACCAGCTCGGCGTCGAGGGCCTCGCCGCCGAGCAGCAGCTGCCGCAGGCCGCGCAGGGCCTGCGGGTCGGCCTCGTCGAGCAGGGTGCGGGCCCGCGAGGGGGTGCACTGCAGGTGGGTGACGCCGTGGGCGCGCACCAGCGCCGTCAGCTCGGTGTCGGCCGCGACCGCGAGGGCGGCCGGGGCGGGGGCCGGTGCGGCGGCCGCGGTGCGGCGCAGCTCGGCCAGCCGGGGCAGGGCGGCCAGCGCGACGCCGGTGTCGACGCCGAAGTCGACCAGGCAGCCGATCTCGTCCACGCCGGCCGCGGCCAGCCGGTGCACCAGCGGCAGGCACTCCTCGGCGGTGCCGATCAGCGAGCCGTGGCCCAGGTAGCGGGCGCAGGCGTGGTCGAGCAGGGCCTCCTGGTCCTCCGCGGTGAAGTCGCTGCTGCGCACGTCCATGCCGAGGCCGCGGGCCAGGTTCTCGATCAGGCCGACCGAGCTGCGCAGGTAGTCGCGGAACGGCTGCCAGGCGTGCGCCCGGACGTCGGCGGCGTCCGCGCCGACGTAGCTGTGCAGCATCAGGGTCACGTGCGGCTCGCCCGGGTGGCCGGCCTCGTGCCAGGCCTCCCGGTAGAGGGCGATCTTCTCGCCGAGTTCCTCGACGCTCTGGCCCAGCAGGTGGGTCAGCAGCCGGGCGCCGACCCGGCCGGCCGTCCGACAGGTCTCGGGGTTGCCCGAGGAGGTGAGCCAGTACGGCAGCTCGGCCTGGACGGGGCGGGGCAGCACCTGGACGTCGACGGTGCGGCCGCCGGGCCCCTCGAAGGGGAGCCGCTCGCCGCGCCACAGCCGGCGCACCTGCTCGATCCCGCTGACGGTGAGCGCCTGGCGGTCCTGGTAGGCGTCCTTGGCGAGGACGAAGTCGTCCGCGTGCCAGCCCGAGGCGAAGGAGAGCCCGACCCGCCCGCCGGACAGGTTGTCGACGACCGACCACTCCTCGGCGACCCGGACGGGGTGGTGCAGCGGCAGCACCACGCTGCCGGCCCGGATCCCGATCCGCTCGGTGGCCTGGGCGATCGCGGCGGCCAGCACCGAGGGGGCCGGGAACGGCCCGCCGAAGGCGTGGAAGTGCCGCTCGGGCAGCCAGACGGCGGAGAAGCCGTTGGTGTCGGCGAAGCGGGCGCCGTCCAGCAGCAGCCGGTACTGGTCGGGGCCGGGCTCGGCGCCGGCGGTGTCGCTGGCGAAGTAGAAGAGGCTGAACTCGGGGACGGCCGGGGCGTCCTGCGAGGCCGGTGCGGCCGGGGCGGGGGCCGCCGTGCCGGGGTCGGGGTTGACCACGACGCGGTGGCCCCGGCTGAGCGTCCAGAGCAGTTCCAGGACGGAGATGTCGAAGGAGACGCTGGTGACGGCCAGCCAGGTGGCGGGCTCCCCGTCGTCCGCCAGCACGCGGTCCATCGCCGCCAGGAAGGCGGTGAGGTTGCGGCGCAGCACGACGACGCCCTTGGGGCGGCCGGTCGAGCCGGAGGTGTGGATGACGTACGCGGGGGCGTCCGGATCCACGGGTGCGGCTGTGGGCGCGGGTCCGGCGGACTCGGCCGGGGCGTCGAGGTCGAGCAGCGGGGCGCCGGCGGGCGCGGCGTCCCGGGTCGCGGCGTGCACCACGACCACGGCGGGCTCGGCGTCCTCGACCACGTGGCGCAGCCGGGCCGCCGGGTAGTCCGGGTCGAGCGGCAGGTAGGCGGCGCCGGCCCGGAGCACGGCGAGCATGGCGGCGGGCAGGTCGGTGCCGCGGCGCAGGCACAGGCCGACCCGGTCGCCGGGGCGCACCCCGGCGGCCTGGAGCCGGGCGAGCAACTCGTCGACCCGGGCGTCCAGTCGGGCGAAGGTGAGGGCCTGATCCGGGCGGCCGCCGGGCAGCACGGCCTCGGCGTCCGGGCGGGTGCGCACGGCCTCGGCGAAGGCCGTCACGACGTCCGGCGCGTCCGCGGGCAGCGCCGGGCCGTCGCCGGCCGAGGCCAGCAGGGCCTGCTCGACGGGGGTGAGCGCGAGCAGTTCGGAGAGCCGCAGTCCGGGGTCGGCGGCGCCGCGGGCCAGCACCCGCTGAAGCGCCTCGGTCAGCGTGCGCACGGTGTCGTCGTCGAACAGGTCGCCGCTGAACTCGCAGACGCCTGCCGTGAGTTCGCCGTCACGGGCGAGTTCCAGGCTCAGGTCGGTGCGACACAGGCCGTTGTCCAGCTCGACCAGCTCGACCGTGACGCCGGGCAGGGCGATGTCGGGGGCGGGGACGTTGCGGTAGCCGAACTGGACCTGGTAGAGCGGGGCGTGGCTGAGGTCGCGGTCCGGGCGCAGCTCGCGGACCAGGCGCTCGAAGGGCACCTGGGCGTGGGCCAGCGCGCCGAGCGAGGTCTCCCGCACCCGGCCGAGCAGTTCGCCGAAGGTCGGGTCGCCGGAGAGGTCCGAGCGCAGCACCAGGCTGTTGACGAACATGCCGACGAGCCCGGCGAGTTCGGGCCGGTCGCGGCCCGCGGTGGGCACGCCGACCACGACGTCCTGCTGGCCGGAGTGGCGCATCAGGACGGCTTGCCAGGCGGCCAGCGTGACCATGAACGGGGTGGCCCGGGCCGCCCGGGCCGCGCCCTCCACGGCCTCGGTGGTGGCGGCGTCCAGGGTGAAGTGCACCCGGCCGCCCCGGTGGCCGGGCACGGCCGGCCGGGGCCGGTCGGTGGTCAGCTCCAGGACGTGCGGGGCGCCCTCCAGCCGCTCGCGCCAGTAGCCGAGCGGCTCGGCCAGCGCGGTGTCGGTGAGTTCGCGGCGCTGCCACTGCGCCCAGTCGGCGTACTGCACGGCGAGCGGCTCGGGGGCCGGGCCGCCCTCGCGGAAGGCCCGGTAGCGGGCGCAGAGCTCCTCCACGAGCACCGCGCGGGACCAGGCGTCGCCGACCAGGTGGTGGTTGACCACGACCAGCAGGGCGCGCTCGGGCGCGGAGCGGATCAGCAGGGCGCGCAGCAGCGGGCCGTGCTCCAGGTCGAACGGCAGGGCCGCCTCCCGCTCGGCCAGCGCGCGCTCCTCGGCCTCGCTCCAGCCGGCCTCGCCGCCGGCCGGCTCGACCACCCGCAGCACCGGGGCGGTGCGCTCCAGCACCCGCTGCACCGGGCCGTCCTGGCCGGCGGCGATGACGGTGCGCAGCGCCTCGTGCCGCTCCACCAGGCCATCCAGCGCGGCCTCCAGCGCGGCGACGTCCAGCGGGCCGCTCAGGCGCAGGCCCACGTACTCGTTGAACACCCCGAGCCCGGGGGTGAGCTGCTCCAGGAACCAGAGCCGCTCCTGGCCGAAGGACAGCGGCGCCGGCAGCGCCGGGTCGCGCGGCGGCACGGCGGGGGCGGTGGCGGCGGGGCCGGCCGTGGCGGCCGGGGTGGTGCCTGCGCGGCCCCGGGCGCGCGCCTCGAAGGCGGCGCGCTGCTCGGGGGTGAGCCGGGCGAGGCGGTCCTCGCGGCGGCCTGCGGGGTTGGTCACTGGTTCTCCAGGTCGGCGAGGATGCGGTCTTCGATCTCGGTGGCGAGGTCGGCGACGCGGCCGCCCTCGAAGAAGACCCGGGCGGGGACGTCGACCTCGAACTCGGCCCGCAGCCGGGCCGCGATCTGGGCGGCCAGCAGCGAGTGCCCGCCGAGCTCCAGGAAGTCGTCGTCCACCCCGACCCGGTCGAGGCCGAGCAGCTCGGCGTAGATCTCGGCCAGGCGCTCCTCGGTCGGGGTGGCCGGGGCGGTGTACGGCGTGGCGAGCTCGGGGCGGGGCAGGGCCGCCGTCCGGGGGGCCTCGGCGGCCGGGGCGGCGGAGGTGCGCAGCGTGCCGTCCGCGATCGCGGCGCCGGCCCGGGCCACCACGGCCCGTCCGGGCGGGCCCTCCAGCAGGGCGGCGAAGGCGCGGGCGCCCTGCTCGGGGGTGAGCGCGCCGGCCAGCATGTCGGCCTGGAAGGCCCGCAGGGCCTCGGGGACCTCGGCCCGGCTGGCCATGCCGACGCCGGCCCACATGTCCCAGTCGACGGCCACCGCGTGGCGCTCGCCGCGCGCGGCCTCGGCCTCCGCGACGGCGGCGAGGTAGGCGTTGGCGGCCGCGTAGTCGGCCTGGCCGTAGGTCGGGATCAGGGTGGCGAGCGAGGAGCAGAGCACCAGTACCTCGGCCTCCCCGGGCCGCAGCGCGGCGAGCAGGTGGCGCAGGCCGGCGGTCTTCGGGGCGAGGACCGTGCGCATGCTGTCGTCGGAGCGCAGCTCGATGGAGCCGCCGCCGGGCACGCCGGCCGCGTGGACGACGCCGTCGATCCGGCCGAAGGCCGAACGGGCCTGTTCCAGCGCCCGGTCCAGCGATTCGGCGTCGGTGACGTCGGCCTGGACGGCCAGCACCTCGGCGCCGCTCTCGCGCACTGTGGCGAGCGCGGCCTCGTCGGCGGCGCCGCGGCCGAGCAGGACGAGCCGGGCGGCGCCGGCCCGGGCCAGGGCCCGGGCGAGGGTCAGGCCGATCCCGCCGAGGCCGCCGGTGAGCAGCCAGGTGCTGCCGGCCCGCACCCGGGCCGGGGCGGTCGGGACGGGGCGCTCGGCGGGCTCGACGGTGCGGGTGAGCAGGGCGCCCTCGCGCAGGGCGAGCAGCCGGGCCGGGCCGGTGAGCACGGCGCGCACCACCGCGTCGGCGGCGGCCTCGTCGAGCGCGGCGCCGACGGCGAGGTCGACCTGGGTGCAGCGCAGGTTGCGGTACTCCTCGCCGAGCACCTGGACCGGGCCGCTGAGCAGGGCCGCGGCGGGCCGGGGCTGTTCGCCGGGGGCGGCCGGGAAGGCCCCGGCGGTCACGACGCCGAGCCGGACCTCGTTCAGCACGCTCTCGGCGGACATCGCCCGGGCGAGGTGGACCAGGCCGAAGTAGCCGGCGGTCTCGTCCGGCGTCTCGTCCAGGCCCCAGGCGTACAGGACGGCGGTGGGCGTGCGGACCAGGCCGCGCAGGTCGGCCAGCAGCTTCGCGTACTGGGCCGGGTCGGCGGGGTCGAGCTCGTAGACGCCGCGGCGCACCCGGCGGTAGGCCGGGCCGGGCTGGACGGTGGTGACGATCTGGCCGCGCGCGGTCAGCAGTTCCACCAGGGGCTGGGCGGCGGCGGCCCGGTCCAGCAGGACCAGCCAGGTCTGGCGGCGGCCGGCCAGCGGGTCGTCCCCGGGGGCCTCGGCGAGCGGGCGCCAGTCGACGGTCGCGTGGACGGCGTCGAGGTCCGCGGCGGGCAGCGCGGTGGCGGGCGCCCGGCCGGGGACGGCGGGCTCGATCCAGTGCGGGAGCCGCTCGAACGGGTAGCCGGGCAGGTCGGCGGGGCGGGCGTCGGCGTCGACGGGCTCCCAGTCGACGGCGGCGCCGTGCGCCCACAGGCTGCCGAGCGCGAGGACGGCGCTGCCGGGCTCGTCCTCGGCGCCGCGCCGCCCGCGGGTGGGCAGCGGCGGCAGGGCGAGCCGCGGCCCGGCGGTGCCCTCGGCGGCGGCGCGGGCCAGGTCGGTCAGCACGCTGCCGGGGCCGGTCTCCACCAGCACCATCCGCTCGTCGAGCGCCGCCAGGCGGGTGAGCCCGTCGTGGAAGCGCACCGGGGCGAGCATCTGGCGCACCCAGTAGCCGGGGTCGGTGGCCTGCTCGGGGGTGATCCAGTCGCCGGTGAGGTTGGACAGGAACGGCACGGTGGGCTCGTGCAGCGTGACCTCGGCGAGCTCGGCCGCGAACTGCTCGGCGGCGGGCGCGCACAGGGCGCTGTGGAACGCCCGCTCCACCGGCAGGCGCAGGGCGCGCAGGCCCCGCTCGCCCAGCTCGGCGGCGGCCCGCTCGACGGCCTCGGGGCTGCCGGACAGCACCGAGGCGCCCGGTCCGTTGACGGCGGCGAGGTCCAGGCCGTGCGCGGCGGCGAGGTCGGCCGCGGCCGCCTCGTCCAGCGGGACGGCCAGCATCGCGCCGGGCGCGGTCTGCTCCATCAGCCGGCCGCGGGCGGCGACCAGGGCGAGCGCCCCGGGCAGGTCGAGGACGCCGGAGAGCAGCGCCGCGGTGTACTCGCCGAGGCTGTGGCCCAGCAGCGCCGCCGGGCGCACGCCCCAGTGCCGCCACAGCGCGGCCGTGGCGTGGCCGACCGCCAGCACGGCGGGCTGGGTGACGGAGCTGCGGCGCAGCAGGTCGGCGTCGCCGCCGCGCAGCAGCTCGACCAGGTCGAGGCCCAGGTGCGGGCGCAGCAGGGCGGCGGCCTCGTCCAGGGCGGCCCGGAACACCGGGTGCGCCCGGTGCAGGCCCAGGGCCATGCCCGGGTACTGCGCGCCCTGGCCGGGCAGCAGGAAGGCGACGGGGGCGGCGCCCTGCCCGGCGCGGGCCCGGACCGACTCCCGGCGGCCGGCGCCGCGCAGCGCGGCCACGGCGGCGGCGGTGTCGTCCGCGACCACGACGCGGCGCTGGACCAGCTGGCGGCGGCCGGTGCGCAGGGTGCGGGCGACGTCGGCCAGCGGGCGGTCCGGGTGGGCGGCGAGGTCGTCGGCCAGCCGCTCGGCGGCGGCGTCCAGCGCGGCGGCGGTGCGGGCCGACAGCGGCAGGGCGACGGGGACGGCGCCCGGTGCGGCGGCCTCGCGCGGGGCCGGCTCGGGGGCCTGCTCCAGGATCACGTGCGCGTTGGTGCCGCCGATGCCGAAGGCACTGACGGCGGCCCGGCGCGGGCCGTCGGCGACCGGCCAGTCGGTGAGGCCGGCCGGGACGAAGAACGGGCTGTCGGCGAGGCCGAGTTCGGGGTTGACGGCCTCGGCGTGCAGGCTCGCCGGGATCCGGCCGCCGCGCACCGTCAGGATGGCCTTGATCAGGCCGGTGACGCCGGCGGCGGTGTCCAGGTGGCCGAGGTTGGACTTGACCGAGCCCAGGCCGCACCAACCGGTGGCCGACCTGTCGTCGGCGTCCTGCTCGGCGCGGAAGGCGGCGGTGAGCGCCTCGACCTCGATCGGGTCGCCGATCGGGGTGCCGGTGCCGTGTGCCTCGACGTAGCCGATGCTGTCCGGGGCGACGCCCGCGACGGACAGCGCCTCGCGGATCACGGCGGTCTGGCCGGCGACCCCCGGGGCGGTGTAACCCGCCTTGTTCGCGCCGTCGTTGTTGACGGCCGAGCCGAGGATGACGGCGTGCACCCGGTCGCCGTCGGCGAGCGCGTCGGCGAGGCGCTTGAGCACCACGACGCCCGCGCCGTTGCCGAAGACCGTGCCGGCCGCCTCGGCGCCGAAGGGCCGGCAGTGCCCGTCCGGGGACTCGATGCCGCCGGGCACCGGCAGGTAGCCGGAGCGGTGCGGCACGGTGACGGTGACGCCGCCGGCGAGCGCGAGGTCGCACTCCTCGGACAGCAGGCTCTGCACCGCGAGGTGCACCGCGACCAGCGAGGTCGAGCAGGCGGTCTGCACGCTGACCGCCGGGCCGCGCAGGTTGAGCTTGTACGCGGCGCGGGGGGCCAGCTGGTCGGGCTGGTTGCCCTGGAAGAGCATCGGCACGCCGAGGGAGTCCCGCAGGTCGGTGCGCGGCAGCAGGTTGTGGATCAGGTAGGTGCTCAGCAGCGACCCGGCGTAGACCGCGATCGGCCCGCGCGCCCGGTCGGGGTCGCAGCCGGCGTCCTCCAGCGCCTCCCAGGCGCATTCGAGGAAGATCCGCTGCTGCGGGTCGATGACCGAGGCCTCCAGCGCGTTGTAGCCGAACAGCTGGGAGTCGAAGCCGGCGACATCCGCCAGCACGCCCTTGGCGGCCACGTACCCGGGCTTGCCGGCCTCGCCGTCCGGCACCCCGGCGGCCCGCAGCTCCTCGGGGCCGAACCGGCTGATCGCCTCGGTGCCGGAGGCCAGCAGCTCCCACAGCGCGTCGACGGAATCGGCTCCGGGGAAGCGGCCCGAGAGGCCGACGACGGCGACCCGGCCGTCGGTCTCGGCCTCGTCGGGAATGACCGGCTGTGCGTTCAAGGTGTTCTCCGTGGGTGAGGTGGGCTCCGCGCGCGGCGGGGCGGGCAGGACCGGGTACGCGGCCGGGGCTCAGACCGCCATGGGGTTCAGGGCCGCCGTGCGGCTCAGACCGCCATGAGGTAGCGCTGGAAACGGGGCATCAGGAACTCCAGGGCCCGGACCTCGACGGGCGTCAGCTCCGGGTGCCAGACGTCCCAGAGCAGGACGGCGCGCTGCTGGGTGCCCTTGTTCCAGGCCTCGTGGATGAAGCTGTCGTCGAAGAGGATCACCTTGCCCTCCTCCCAGCCCCGCTCGTCGTCGCCGACCTTGATGGCGCAGCCGGGCGGCACGATCAGCGGCAGGTGCGCGGTCAGCAGCAGGTTCACGCCGCCGGTGTGCGGGGTGATGTGCACGCCGGGGTTGAGGATGGTGAACATGCCGTCGCGCGGCCCGTGCGGGCTCGCCGAGACGGCGGCGTGGGTCTCGGGGCAGCGCTCCAGGACCTCGTCGCGCCAGCTGCCGTTGCGGTACAGCTGGTAGGTGTCCCAGCCCTGCCAGCCGAGCTCCTTGGTGTACAGGTCCTCGTACGGGGCGAAGCGGGCCTGCTCGGCGCGCAGCTCCAGGAACTCGGCCTTGATCCGGTCGTACGCCTCCTCCATCCGGGCCACCCAGGGCAGTTCGGCGGTGTCGTGCCAGGGCAGGGCGCTGATCCCGGGGAAGAACAGCCGGGTCGGCTCCTGGTCGTCGTGCAGGTACTCCGGGGCCTGCTCGCCGGTGAGGATGCGCAGGCACTCCTCGACCCGCTCCAGCCCCTCGGTGCCGAGGATGCCGTGCAGCTCCGTCATCACGCCCTGAACGTCCATGTCAGTCCCTCCCTGTCGGTGCGGTCCGGGTCGTCGGCCCGGCCGGTGTGTGCTGGTCGGCGGCCGGGCCCTCGGCCCGGTCCCGGGCCTCGCGGCGGGCCCTGGCGCGGGCCCGGACGGCGCTCTGGCGGCGTTCGCCGCGCGGCTCGGCGGTCTCGGCGGCGGCCCGGCCGTCCGGGGCGGCGCCCTCGGTGAGGCCGGCCGCGAACTCGGCGATGGTGGGCCGCCCGAAGACGTCCACCAGCCGGACCGGCCGCTCCAGGCGGCGGGCCAGCTCCAGCTGGAGCCGGGCGGCCAGCAGCGAGTCGCCGCCGGCCTCGAAGAAGTTGGTGTGCCGGCCGACCGGGCCGCCGCCCAGCAGCCGGCGCCAGGCGTCGGCGACGAGTTGCTCGACCCCGGCCAGCGGGGCGGCGTCGGCGGGCCGGGCGGTGGCCCCGGGCAGCGGCAGCCGGGCCCGGTCGCGCTTGTTGGTGCGCGTCCTGGGCAGCGCGTCCAGCAGCAGCACGGTGTCCGGCACGACCGCCGCCGGGAGCCGCTCGGCCAGGTGCGCCCGCAGCTCGGCGCCGGTGACCCCGGGCGCCGCGACGGCGTAGCCGACCAGCCGGCGGGCCCCGCCCTGGCCGTGCGCGGCGGCGGCCGCCTCACGGACCCCGGGGTGCAGCTCCAGCAGCGCCTCGATCTCCTCCAGCTCGATCCGGTTGCCGCGGATCTTCAGCTGGCTGCCGATCCGGCCGACGAACGCCAGCTCGCCGTCCGGGAGGCGGCGGCCCAGGTCCCCGGTGCGGTACAGCCGGCCCCCGGCCTGCCAGGGGTCGGCGACGTACGCCCGGGCGCTCTCCTCGGGCCTGCGGTGGTACGAGCCGGCCAGGAAGTCGCTGCGCAGGTGGATCTCGCCCACCACGCCGACCGGGCAGAGCCGGCCCCGGCGGTCCAGGACCACCGCCTCGCGGCCCGGGATCGGGCTGCCGATCGGTACCCCGGCCGGGAACTCCTCGCCCGGCGCCAGCTCGCGGTGCGTCGCCAGCACGCACTCGGTGGGCCCGTAGAGGTTGTGCAGCCGCGGCCGGTCGGGGCGGTGCGCCCAGGCGGCGGCCAGGGCCACCGGGAGCACCTCGCCGGCCATCAGCACGTGGGCGAGGTCCGGCAGGTGCGAGCCGGTGGCGTCCAGCGCCTCGGTGACCAGTTGGAAGAAGGCCGGGACGGTCTGGATCTGGGTGATCCGCTCGGCCCGCAGCCACCCGGCCACCGCGAGCGGGTCGCGGCGCAGCCCCTGCGGCGGCAGGCAGAGCACCGCGCCCGAGCAGAGCGCGGCGAACACCTCGGTGTACGCGGCGTCGTAGGTGAACGGGGCCCACTGGGCGATCCGGCTGTCCGGCCGGATGCCGAAGTGCTCGCGCTGCCAGTGGGCGAACTGGGCGAGCGCCGCGTGCGGCAGGGCGATGCCCTTGGGCGTGCCGGTGGAGCCGGAGGTGTAGACCAGGCAGAGCGGGTCGCCGGGGGCGGCGGGCGAGGCGGCCGGGGCGGGGCCCGCGGGCTCGTCGGCGGCCGGCACCCGCGGGTCGACGACCTCGACCGGGATCCCGGCGAAGTGCCCGACGCCTTCCCGCAGTTCGGGGTGCAGGGCGAGCGTGCTCCCGGCGGCCAGCAGGCACACCGGTTCGGCGTCGGCCAGCAGCGCGGTCAGGCGGGCGTCCGGGTCGGCCGGGTCGAGCACCGCGAAGGCGGCCCCGGTCTTGGCGACGCCGAGGATCGCGGCGCTCTGCACCGGGCCGGCGGGCAGCAGCACCGAGACGAACCGGCCGGGGGCGGCGCCGCGCTCCAGCAGCCGGGACGCGATCCGGTCGCTCCAGACGTCGAGCTGCCGGTAGCCGACCGCCACGTCCTCGGCCCGGATCGCGGGGGCGTCCGGGCGGGCGGTGGCCCGGGCCCGGAACAGCTCGGACACCGAGACGGCGTGCTCGGCGCGCGCCTCGCCCGCGGGGCGGGCCGGGCGCGGGGCGGGCAGAGCGGGGTCGGTGAGCTCGACGGCGTCGAGGGGGGCCTGCGGCGAGGCCAGGGCGGCGCGCAGCAGGACGTGGAAGTGCCGGGCGAAGCGGTCCGCGAACTGCGGGCCGAAGCGGTCCGTGGCGTACTCCAGGGCGCCGGCGATCCGGTCGGCGCGCTCGTCCAGGGCCAGGGTCAGGTCGTACTTGGCCGCCCCGGTGGGGACCTGGCGCAGCACGCCGGCGGCCGCGCCCAGCCGGACGTCGGCCGGCGGCGCGTCCTGGAACACCAGCGAGGCCTGGACCAGGGTCGGGCGGCCCGGGTCGCGGGGCAGGCCGAGGCCGGCCACCAGCCGGTCGAAGGCGACCAGCGGACGGCCGAGGTCGCCCGCCAGCGCCCGCCCGGTGCGGGCGGCGAGCTCGGCGAAGGACGGCGCCCCGGCCAGGTCCACGCGCACCGGCAGGGTGTTGGCCAACGAGCCGACCAGCGACTCCAGTTCGGGCCGGTCGCGGTTGGCGACGGGCACGCCCACCAGCACGTCGTCGCTGCCCGCGTAGCGGCCCAGCAGCGCCGCGTACACGGCGAGCAGCAGGGTGAAGGGCGTGGTGCGCAGCCGGGCGGCGCCCTCGCGCAGCGCGGCCGTCAGCTCCGGGGCGAGCGCTACCGGCAGGGTCTCGCCGGCTCCCGTCGGCCGCGCCCGGGTCGGTGCGTCGGCGGGCAGGTCGAGCACGCCGGGGTGCCCGTCGAGCCGCTTCAGCCAGTACTCCAGGTGTTCCTGGCGCAGCGTCAGGCCCGCCTCGTCGGCGCAGCCGGCCGCGTAGCCGGCGAAGTCCAGGTCGAGCGCGGGCGGCGGCTCGGCCAGCCCGAGACGGGCGGCGTACAGCGCGGCCAGCTCGCGCACGGCCACGCCGATCGACCAGCCGTCGACCGCGAGGTGGTGCGCGGTGCACAGCAGCACCGAGCGCTCGGGGCCGGTGCGCACCAGGGTGAGCCGCAGCGGCGGCTCACCGGCCAGGTCGAAGGGGCGCACCGCCTCCGCCCGGGCCAGCTCGGGCACCTCCTCGGGCGCCGCGTCCAGGACGGCCAGGGCCGGTGCGGCGGGCGGCGCGAGGACCAGCACCGGGCCGTCCTCGCGCAGCTCGCAGCGGGCGGCGAGCACCGGGTGCCGGGCGGTCAGGTCGGCGAGTGCCCCGGTCAGGGCCGCCTCGTCCACCGGGCCGGTCAGGTCGAGCGCGGCGGGCAGGTGGTAGGCGGGCGAGTCGGGGGCCAGGCGGTGCAGCAGCCACAGCTGGCGCTGCTGGTCGGTCATCGGGACGGCGTCCGGGGCCGGCCCGGCCGTCCGGACGGCGGGCGCCGGGGTGGCGGGCCGCACCCGCGCCAGGGCGGCGGGGGTGGGGTCGGTGTAGAACTCGGCGAGCGAGGGCGCGGCGCCGAAGCGGGCCCGGACCCGGCCGAGCAGCCGGGTCGCGGCGATGGAGTTGCCGCCGGCGGCGAAGAAGTCGTCGGTGGTGCCGACCCGCTCGGGCGGCAGGCCCAGGACCTCCGCCCAGAGCGCGACGGCGGCCCGCTCGGCCTCGGTGACCGGTGCGCTGCGCCGGGCGGCGGTGAGCTCCCCGGCGCGCAGCAGCAGCGCCGGCCGGTCCACCTTGCCGCTGGTGTTGAGCGGCAGCGCGGGCAGCGGGGCGATCACCCCGGGGACGGCGGCGGCGGGCAGCCGCTCGCGCAGGTGGCGGCGCAGGCGGTCGGGCAGCCCGTCGTCCCCGGTGCGGGCGGTCACGAAGGCGACCAGCCGGGGCCCGGCGGGCTGCCCCCGGTCCACGACCACCGCCGCCTGGCGGACCTCGGGGTGGGCGGCGAGCAGGGACTCCACCTCGCCGACCTCGATGCGGTGACCGAGGATCTTCACCTGCTGGTCGGCCCGGCCGAGCACGACGATCCGGCCGTCCGGCAGGTGGCGGGCCAGGTCGCCGGTGCGGTAGACGGTGCCGCCGGCCGGGTCGACCGGGTCGGCCACGAAGGCGGCGGCGGTCAGCTCCGGGCGGTTGCGGTACCCGGCGCTCACGCCGGCCCCGCCGATCACCAGCTCGCCGACGGCCCCGCGCGGCACCGGCCGCAGCCGCCGGTCCAGGACGTAGCAGACGGTGCCGGCCACCGGGCGCCCCACCGTGACGCCCTCGCCGGGCAGCACCCGCCCGACGGTGGACCAGATGGTCGTCTCGGTCGGCCCGTACAGGTTCCACAGCCCGGCGCAGCGAGCCAGCAGCCGATCCGCGAGGTCGGCGTCCAGGGCCTCGCCGCCGCACAGCGCCCGCAGTCCGGGCCGGCCCGCCCAGCCGCCGTCCAGCAGCCCGCGCCAGAGCGAGGGCGTGGCCTGCATGACGGTGGCGCCGCTGCGCTCCAGCAGCGCGCCCAGCGCCTCGGCGTCGCGGACGCTCTCGCGCGGGGCGACCACGACCCGGCCGCCGGCCAGCAGCGGGGCGAACAGCTCCAGGACGGAGATGTCGAAGGTGATCGAGGTGACGGCGAGCAGGGTGTCGTCGGCCCGCAGTCCCGGCTCGGCGCGGACCACGCTGTGCAGCAGGTTGGCGACGCAGCCGTGCGGCACCGCCACGCCCTTGGGCAGCCCGGTGGAGCCCGAGGTGTACATCAGGTACGCGAGGTCCTCGGGGCCGGCGCCGGGCAGCGGCTGCCCGGTCCCGGCGTCCGGGCCCTCGTCGAGCAGCGCGGCCGGGTCGGCGGCGGGCAGCCCCTCGGCGGGGTCGCCGATCAGCAGGCGGGCGCCGCTGTCGGCGAGCACGTGCTCGGCCCGCGCGGCGGGCATGGCCTCGTCCAGCGGGACCAGCACGGCCCCGGCCCGCCAGATGCCGACGATCAGCGGCACCAGCTGCGCGCCGCGCTCGACGCGCAGGGCCACCCGGTCGCCCGGCGCCACGCCGTGCCGGGCCACCAGCCGGCGGGCGACCAGGTCGGCGGCCGCGTCGGCCGCGGCCCGGTTGAACGCGCGGCCGGGTGACTCGACGGCCGGTGCGGCGCCGTCCTGCCGGGCGAGTTCGCGCAGCGCCTCGGGCACGGTGGCCCAGGCGCGCTCGGCGTCGGGTGCCCGGTTGAAGTCCACCAGGACGCGCCGGCGCCGGCCTTCGGAGAGCACCGGAAGCTCGGCCAGCGGCCGGTCCGGGTCGGCCGCGGCGGCCTCCAGCAGGCACAGCAGCGAGTCCGCGAAGTCGGCCGCCGTCTCGGGGGCGAGCAGCGCCGTGCGGTACTCCAGCGTCGCGTCCAGCGCGCCCGAGGGGCGCGGGCGCAGGAAGAAGGTCAGGTCGTACTTGGCCGTGCCGCTGTGCGAGGGCGCCGGGGCGGTGGTGACGCCGGGCAGCTCCAGGGTGGTGGTGGGGCCGCTGTGGAAGGAGTACATCAGCTGGAACAGCGGCGTGCGCCCGCCCGCGGCCCGGCCCAGCCGCTCCAGGACCAGGTCGAAAGGGGTGTCGCGGTGGCGCAGGTCGGCCTTCAGGTGCCGGCGGGTGCGGGCCAGGGCCTGCCGGAAGCTCGGCTCGCCGCCGAGGTCGCTGCGGTGGGCGACGAGGTTGAGCAGCGGTCCGACCACGCCGGCCAGCGCGGTGCGGCCGCGGGTCGCCACCGGCATGCCGACCACCAGGTCGTCCTGGCCCGTCCAGCGGGCGGCGGTGGCGCAGAAGGCGGTGAGCAGCACGGTGGACAGGCTGGCCAGTTCGCCCCGGCCGAAGGCGCTGAGCCGGGCGGCCAGGTCGGCGGGGACGGTGAAGTGGTGCAGCGCGCCGGCCGCCGGGTCGCCGCCGGGGCCGACGTCGGACGGCAGGTCGGCGGTGGGCAGTTCGCCGCCCAGCCGGGTCTGCCAGTGGTCGATTCCGCCGGCGTGGCTGGTGTCGCTGTCGTCGCCGCGCTGCCAGGCGGCGAAGTCGCCGAAGTCGGTTCCGGCGGCCGGTTCCTGGGCCGGGTCCGGGTCCGGGGCCTCGCCGCCGAGTTCGGCGGCGTAGCAGGCGGCCAGCGACTCCAGGAAGACGCCGAAGCCCCAGGCGTCGACCACGATGTGGTGGGCGGTGAACAGCAGCAGCGAGCGGCCGCCGCCCAGCAGGAACAGCTGGGTGCGCATCAGCGGGGGCCGGCCCAGGTCGAAGGGTACGGCCACGGCGCGGGCGGTGAGCTCGGCGAGCCGGTCCGCGCGCTCGCCCTCGGGGACGCCGGTCAGGTCGACGGTCTCGACGGCGGGGCGGACCAGGTCGGCGAACAGCTGCCACGGCTCGCCCGCCCCGTCGGCGGTGACGGCGCAGCGCACCACCTCGTGCCGCCGGGCGACGGCGGCCAGCGCCCGTTCCAGGGCGGCCACGTCCAGCGGGCCGCTGACGTGGAAGGCGGCGCTCTCGTTGTGCAGGGCGGTGCCGGGCAGCACCTGCTCGGCCCGCCAGATGGAGCGCTGGGCGTAGGACAGCGGCGCGCGGGCGCGGTCGCCGCGCAGCGGCAGGGAGGTGTCGCGGCTCATCGGCGGCCGCCCTCCGGCGAGGCGTCCGCGCGGCCGGCGGCGACGGCCGCGGCCAGCCCGGCGACGGTCGGGTCGCCGACGTACACCCGCAGCGGCACCTCGACGCCGAAGCGGGTGCGCAGCCCGTCCAGCAGGCGGGCGATGCCCAGCGAGTCCCCGCCGAGCAGGGCGAAGTCGTCGTGCCGGCCGACGGCGGGCACGTGCAGCAGCTCGCGCCACAGCTCGGCGATGCCGGCCTCCAGGCCGTCCAGCGGCTGTTCGCCGGTGCGCCCGGCCAGGGCGGCGGCCGGGCTGGGCAGTGCCCGCCGGTCGGCCTTGCCGCTGAGGGTGCGCGGGATCGCGGCGAGCCGCAGGTACAGGGCGGGGCGGGCGGCGGCGGGCAGGCCCTCGGCGGCGTGCGCGCGCAGTTCCTCGTCGGTGGCGCCGTCGGCGACCAGGTAGGCGCAGAGCACCGGTTCGCCGTCGGCCTCCTCGACCAGGGCGGCGCAGACGTCCGCCACCGCGGGGTGGCGGCGCAGCAGGTCCTCGATCTCGCCGAGCTCGACCCGGGCGCCGTTCACCTTGACCTGCTGGTCGCGGCGGCCCAGGACCTCCAGGGTGCCGTCGGCGCCGAGGCGGCCGAGGTCGCCGGTGCGGTACCGGTCCGGCGCGACGAAGCCGCCGGCCGCGTCGCCCAGGTAGCCGCGCAGCGGGAACGGGGTGCGGATCTCGATCTCGCCGATCGCGTCCACCACCGGGCGTCCGCCGAACAGCACCCCGATCTCGACCCCGGGCATCGGGCGGCCGGCCGGGACGGTCTCGGCCTCGGCGTCCTCGGCGGTGAGCCGGCGGAAGACCTTGGTCATGGTGGTCTCGGACGGCCCGTAGAGGTTGACCAGCTCCTTGCCGTCTCCGAACAGGCCCCGCCACCAGGCGATGTCGGCGGGGCGGACCGGCTCCCCGGCCATCAGCACGCTGCGCAGTCGCGGCAGGGAGTCGGCGGCCAGCCCGGCGGCGCGCAGGGTGCGGAACACGGTGGGCACGCAGTGCAGCAGGTCGACCTGCTGCTCGGTCAGCCAGCGGGCCAGGGCCGCGCCGACGGGGATGGCGCCGGGCGCCGGGAGCACGGCGGTGCCGCCGGCGCACAGCGGGACGAGGGCGTCGCGCAGGAAGGCGTCGAAGCCGGGGGAGGTGAGCATGGAGATCCGGGTGCCCGGGGCGATGCCGAACTCGGCGATCTCCCAGTCCAGGAAGTGTGCGACCGCCTCGAAGCTGCCCCGGATGCCCTTGGGGCGGCCGGTGGTGCCCGAGGTGAAGTAGACGTAGCCGGCGTCGGGGCCGCTGATGCCGATCCAGTCGTCGGCCGCCCAGGGCAGCGGGGTGATCGACTCCGCGGCGAGCAGCGGCAGTTCGCCCTGTCCGGCGACGGTCAGGTGCTGCCCGGCGACGGTCGGGCCCGGCCCGGCGGCGGCCAGCGCGGAGCGGCCGGCGGCGTCGGCGAGCACGGTGCCCGGCCGGAGGTCCTCCAGCAGGGCCGTCCAGCGGGCGGCGGGCTGGCGGGTGTCCACCGGGGCGAACGGGCGGCCGGTGGCGGCGCAGGCGAGGATCGCCGCGACCACCGGGACGGGGTCCGCGCAGGCGACCAGGACCGGGCCGGTGCCGGTGGCGAGGCGGTCGCGCAGGCCGGCGGCCAGCCCGGCCAGCTCCTGGTGGCTCCAGACCCGCTCGGCGGTGGCGAGGGCGGGGGCGGTGGCTCGGCGCTCGACCTGGTCGGCCCAGCGGTCGAGGATGCTCGTGTGGCTCACAACTCTCCGTTCATGATCCGGTGGGCCACGACCGTCAGCGGGTCGAGGGAGGGCAGGGCCTCGCTCAGACCGGCGTCCTCGATCGCCCTGGTGACCAGGTGCAGCTCGGTGCAGGCGGCGACGAAGGCCCGCACGCCGTAGCGGGGCAGGGTCTCGCGCAGGAAGTCGATGGTGCGGGCCGGGTCCTCGCCGCGCTTGAGGCGGTGGATCTCCCGGTGCAGCGCCTCCTGGTCCGGCGGGCGCAGCGCCACCAGCTGCCGGGCGGCCCGGGCCCCGGCGGCGCCCGAGGTGAGGATGCCGGCCCGGGCGGTGCCGGAGGAGCAGAGCAGCAGGTGCGGTTCGCCGGCCGCGGCCAGTTCCCCGTGCACCACGTCGACCAGCGAGACGCAGCGCGCCGCGAGGTCGGCCGGCAGGTCGCCGAGCACGTGGTGGGCGGTGATGCAGGCGATCACCACGCGTTCCGCGCCGGCGGCCAGCAGGCCGCGCAGCGAGGACTCCACGGCGCGGCGCAGCTCGTCGAGTTCGCCGCTGCCGATGGCCTCGGTGCGGTCCACCACGGCCGGGTCGGACCAGAGCAGCACCCGCGGGGTGTCCTGCTCGGGGTGGAGCCGGCAGGCCCGGTAGACGGTGCGCAGCAGTTCGACGGAGGCCAGCGGGCCCATGCCGCCGACCACCCCGACCAGCGGGTGGCGCGGGCGGGTGCCGGGGCCGGCGATCGGCCCGGCGGCTGTGGCGGTCATCCCAGGCACGGCAGATCGAACTCCTCGACGAAGAGGGCGAAGGTCGCGACGAGCATCAGGTAGTCGGTGTCCAGGTGGGCGTGCACCTGCTGGCCGTCGCCGCGCTGACGCCGCGTCAGGGCGGCGACGGTGTCCGGGTCGAAGTAGCCCTGGCGGCGGACGGTCGCGGGGGAGACCAGCTCCTCGAACCAGTCGGCGCCGGTGCTCAGCAGGTGGCTGCTGGTCTGGCCGCGGAATCCGTACTTCTGCCGGCTGAGTACCTCGCCGGGCACCAGCCCCTCGGCCGCCCGGCGCAGCACGGCCTTCTCCCGGCCGTGGGCGAGCATCAACTCCGGTGGCAGCGTGGTGGCGTGGTCGACCACCGAGTTCGCCAGGAAGGGGAAGCGCAGCTCGACGCCGTTGGCCAGGGCCATCCGGTCGCCGTGGTCGCCGAGCAGGTGGTCGGCGAGCCGCAGGTGGTAGTCGAGGTAGGAGCGCTGGTGCAGCGGGTGGCGCCCGGCCAGCCGCTCGGGGTCGACCAGGCGCTGGTTGGTGACGGAGAACTCGTCCAGCCCGTAAGCCAGGTCCTCGGCGTACAGCTCGCGGCGGAACTCCTGGGCGGGCAGCTGGTCCTGCTCGTAGCCGAGGTCGACGCCCCACATCCGTTCGCGGATCTCGCGCTCCAGCCGGGCGTCCAGGCCGGTGAGCCGGCTGCCGCCGAGCCCGGTGGCGTCGAAGCGGTAGCCGGGGTAGCCGCCGAACAGCTCGTCGGCGCCCTCGCCGCTGAGCGCGCCGACCGTCCCGGCGGCGCGGACGGCCTCGGACAGCGCCAGCGAGCAGACGTTGTACGACTCGCGCACGGGTGCCTCGGCGTGGCGCACCATCGCGGTGATCCGCTCGGCCACCTCGTGCTCGCCGACCGGGACTTCGTGGTGCTCGGTGCCCAGCTTGGCGGCGACCAGCCGCTGGTGCGGGCCCTCGTCGAAGTCGCGGCCGGGGAAGGTGACGGAGAAGCTGGGCCAGGCGTGGCCGGGCCGGGCCCGGGCCATCAGGGCGCCGATCAGGCTGGAGTCCAGGCCGCCGCTGAGGTACATGCCGATCGGCACGTCCGCGAGCAGCCGGCTGCGCACGGCCCCGTCGAGCAGTTCGGCGGTGCGGTGGGCGTACCGGTCCAGCTCCCGGTCCAGGGCCTCGGGGGCCACCGGGTCGAGGTCGGCGGCGAGCGGGAAGTCGAGGTCCCAGTACCGTTCGGTGCGCACGCCGGAGCGGTCGGCGATCAGCCGCTCGCCGGGGCGCAGGGCGCTGATGCCCTCGAACATGGTGCGCGGGCTGACCAGTCCGGGCAGCGTCAGCACCTGGTCGAGGCCGCGCAGGTCCACCCGGGCGCTGACGGCCGGGTGGCGCAGGATCGCCTTGATCTCGGAGGCGAAGATCAGCTGGCCGTCGGCGACGGTGTAGAAGAGCGGGACGATGCCGGCCCGGTCGCGGGCGAGCAGCAGCCGCTGCGCGGCGGCGTCGTGCAGGGCGAAGCCGAACTGGCCGTCCAGGTGGGCCGTCAGGTCCTCGCCGTACTCGCGGTACAGGTGGAGCAGCACCTCGGTGTCGTTCTCGGTGCGGAACCGGTGGCCGCGGCGGCTCAGCGCGGTGCGCAGCTCGCGGTGGTTGTAGATCTCGCCGTTGCAGACCGACACCAGGGTGCCGTCCTCGGTGCGGTGCGGCTGGTTGCCGCCGGCGAGGTCGTTCAGGGCCAGCCGGCGAAAGCCCAGGCACAGGCCGTCCGTGGCGTAGTGGCCGTCGTCGTCGGGGCCGCGGTGCACCAGGCACGCCGTCATCTCCCGGACCACGGCGGCATCGGCCGGGCGACCGCCGCCCAGGACGAATACGCCGGTTATTCCGCACATTCTGTCCGCCCTCTCCCGTCGTGCGTTCGGAACTCGTCGTCGGAACTCGCCGATCGAAATACTCTGGAAATATCCGAAAGAAACCCGGACGAGGAGCACCGTAACAGAGCTCGGTGTTCCGGGAAAGACTCAAGATCCTTATGCGCCAACCGACTATTTCAGGGCACAACTGAGCTGCGGCATCGCCCGGTTGGATCTTCTCGGGGCATGCCGGAATACGGGCTGGACCAACCCGTGAATTACCGCATAAAGTCGTGCGGGAGGCCTGTTCAGGCTTCGCGTAATTGACTGGGGAAGAAAAAGGAGCAGCGATGACCGGTTCGTCCGCCGTACAGCACGACGAGGTGGCCCGATGGACGCCGTGGCACCGGGACGCCGCGCCGAACGGGCGGTCCGGGCCCGTACGCGTCTACTGCCTGCCGCACGCCGGCGGCTCCGCGAGCGCCTACCTGCCGTGGGCCCGGTCCGGCGAGCAGCCGGGCCTGACGATCGTTCCGGTGGAACTGGCGGGCCGGGGCACCCGCCTCGCCGAGCCGCCGTCGGCCGTCATGGACGAGGTCGTCGACGGCCTGCTCGCCCTGCTGGCGAGCCGCCCGGCGGACGAACCGTTCATCCTCTTCGGCCACAGCATGGGCGCCCGGATCGCCTACGAGACGACCCGCCGGCTCGCCGCCGAGGCGCGGCCGCTGCCGCTGTCCCTCGTGGTCTCCGGCGGCCGGGCCCCCGGCACGCCGGACGTCACCCGGCTGCACGGACTCACCGACGACGAACTCCTGGAGCGCATCGTCGGCCTCGGCGGGACCCCGGCCGAGGTGCTGGAGTTCGCCGACCTGATGCAGATGATCCTGCCGGTGCTCCGGGCCGACGTCACCCTGCTGGGCGAGTACAACGACCGGATCCGGCCGACCGTGCTGCCCTGCCCGGTGCTGGCGCTCGGCGGCGCCGACGACCTGATGGCCGGACCGGAGTGGATCACCGGCTGGCGGGCCACCACGGCGGCCGGCTTCCGCCACCGCATCCTGCCGGGCGACCACTTCTTCCTGCACCAGCAGCGGGCCGAGGTGCTCGCGGAGCTCGCGGCGCAGGCCCGGGCGTGCCTGGACACCGCGGACGGCCCCCAGGAGGGCCGGGCGCCGGGCGCCTGACCCCGGCCGCCCGGTTCCGTACGACGGGGCCGGGCGGCGGGTGGCGGTCCGTCCGGAACGCTCCGGACGGACCGTCATCGCCGGCCCTCGTCGGCCCGTCGCAGGACGGCGGCGACGACCCGGGCGATCTCGTCGATCGGCCCGGCGTCGGCGAGGTCCAGGTGCCGGGCGGCGAGCGGGTGGTCGGCCACCGGCCCGGTGGCGTGGGCCGACCAGACGGCCACCGTCTGCTGCGGCCGGTGGTCGCCGGTCGCGGTGAAGGTGGTCAGCGGCGCGTCGAGCACCCCCGGGGTCCACGCCGCCATCAGCCCTGCGTGGTAGCGGCAGGAGTCGAGGAACACCGCCAGCTCGTCCTCGTCGCGCGGCGCGGCCTCGCGCAGCGCCACGGCCAGCCGGTCGAGGAGTTCCGAGGGCTTGGGCCGCCACTGCTGCGCCAGGACGGCCGCCACCTCGGCGGCGGGCGCGCCCGTCGCCGTCAGCAGCTCGGCCAGCACGGCGGTGTCGGTGACCTCCCCGGCGTCCGGCGGCGCCGGATGGCTGTCCAGCAGCGCGACCAGGTCGACCTGCTCGCCCTGCTCGCGCAGCAGCACGCCGATCTGGTGCGCGACCAGCCCGCCGAAGGACCAGCCGAGCACCCGGTAGGGGCCGTGCGGCTGGACGGCGCGCATCCGCGCCAGGTACTCCCGCGCCAGGCCGTCCACGTCGGCCGGCCGCTCCCCGCCGCCGACCGGGCCGATGCCCTGGAAGGCGTACACCGGCTGGTCCGGGTCGAGCCCGCGCAGCAGGCCGATGAAGCCGAGGCCGTCGCCCGTCACCGGGTGGACGCAGAACAGCGGTGCCCGGCCGCCCGCGGCCCGCAGCGCCAGCAGCGGTTCGAAGGGGGCGTCGGCGCGCCCGGGCCGCTGCCCGGTCAGCCGCTGCGCCAGCGCGGCCGGGGTCGGCGCCTCGAACAGCGCCTTCACGGGCAGGTCGACGTCGAACTCCGCGTGGATGCGTTCGACCAGCCGGATCAGCAGCAGCGAGTGGCCGCCGAGCAGGAAGAAGTCGTCCTCCGGGCCGACCGCGGGCACGCCCAGCAGCTCGGCGAAGACCGCGACCAGCGTGCGTTCGGCCGGCGTGCGCGGCTCCCGGGCCCGGCTCTCGACGTGGGTCTGCGGCTCGGGCAGCGCCCTGCGGTCCAGCTTGCCGTTGGCCGTCACCGGGAGCGCGCCGAGCAGCACGTAGGCGGTGGGCACCATGAACTCGGGCAGGTGGCCGCGCAGGTGGGCGCGCAGCGCGGCGGCCGTGGGCGGCTGCGCGGCGCCGTCCGGCACCACGTAGGCGACCAGCCGTACGGCGCCGGCCCGGTCCTCGCGCACGGCGACGGCGCAGGCCGTGACCGCCGGGTGCTCGCCGAGCCGGGTCTCGATCTCGCCGAGCTCGATCCGGTGGCCGCGCAGCTTCACCTGGCTGTCCACCCGGCCCAGGTACTCCACCACGCCGTCGGGGCGGTGGCGGGCCAGGTCGCCCGTGCGGTACATCCGGGTGCCCGGAGCGCCGTGCGGGTCCGCGACGAAGCGTTCGGCGGTGAGCGCCGAGCGGCCGAGGTAGCCGTACGCGAGCTGCTCGCCGGTCAGGTAGAGCTCGCCCGGCACGCCCGGCGGGACGGGGTTGAGGGCGGTGTCCAGCACGTAGCCGCCGGAGTTCCAGACCGGCCGCCCGATCGGCACCGGGTGCGCCTGCTCGTCCGCCGGGCCGCACTCCCAGGCCGTCACCTCCACGGCGGCCTCGGTGGGCCCGTAGAGGTTGTCCAGCCGGACGCCCGGGAGCACCTGCCGGAACCGGCGCACGGTGGCCGCGGGCAGCGCCTCGCCGCTGGCCACGACCAGGCGCAGCCCGGTGCACTCGGCGGCCTGCGGGTGCTGGAGGAAGACGTCCAGCATGGACGGCACGAACTGGGCGACGCTCACGCCCTCGCGCTGGATCAGCTCCGCCAGGTAGGCCGGGTCGCGGTGCCCGTCGGGCTTCGCCAGCACCAGGGTGGCGCCGGTGATCAGCGGCCAGAAGAACTCCCACAGCGAGATGTCGAAGCTGGCCGAGGTCTTTTGCAGGACGCCGTCCCGGGCGCCGAGCCGGTACTCCTCCTGGCCCCAGCGCAGCCGGTTGGCGATGGCGTGGTGCGGGACGAGCACGCCCTTCGGCCGCCCGGTCGAGCCCGAGGTGTAGATCACGTAGGCCGGGTCCCGGGGGCCGGGGGCGGTCGGCGTGACGCCCTCGGGCGCCGGCAGGTCCTCCGGCGACAGGCACGGCACGCCCTCGGCGGGGCGCAGCGCGGCGGCCTGCTCCGGGGCGGCGATCACCGCGGTCGGGCGGGCGTCCGCCAGCATGTACGCGAGCCGGTCGGCCGGGTAGTCCGGGTCCAGCGGCAGGTAGGCGCCGCCGGCGCGGTGGACGGCGCACAGCGCCACCACGAGCTCCACCGAGCGGGGCACGGCCACCGCGACCCGGCTGCCCGGGCGGACGCCGACCGCGGCGAGCCGGCGGGCCAGCGCGTCGATCCGGCGGTCCAGCTCGGCCGGGCCGAGTTCCCGGCCCTCGAACACCAGGGCGGGGGTGTCGGACGGCGCGGCGAGCCCTGCCGACACCAGGGCGGCCAGCGTGGTCGGCGCCAGCTCCCGCCGCTCGCCGGCGGAGCGCTCCAGCAGCCGCGGCCGCTCGCCCTCGGCGGACAGTTCGAGCCGGGAGATCGGCCGCTCGGGGTCGGCCGCGGCCGCGCCGAGCAGCCGCGTCAGGTAGCCGGCGATCGCCTCGACCGTGGCCCGGTCGAACAGGTCGGCGCGGTACTCGACGGCGCCGGTCAGCTCGTCGTCCGGGCCGGCGGGCGTGCCCAGGGTGACGGTGAGGTCGAACTTGGCCGGCGCCGGGCCGGCGGTGAGCAACTCGCTGTCGAGGCCGGGGATCTCCACGGCGGCGCCCGCCTGCTCCATCACCAGGGCGACCTGGAAGAGCGGGTGGCGGCCGGGGGAGCGCTCCGGGTTGACCAGCTCGACGATCCGCTCGAACGGCAGGTCCTGGTGGGCGTAGGCGGCGAGGTCGGCGTCCTTGACGCGGCGCAGCAGCTCCCGGAAGCCCGGGTCCCCGCCGGTGTCGGTGCGCAGCACCAGCGTGTTGACGAAGAAGCCGACCAGGTCGTCCAGGGCCTCGTCGGTGCGCCCGGCGATCGGGGTGCCGATCGGCAGGTCGGTGCCCGCGCCGAGGCGGGTGAGCAGCGCCGCCAGACCGGCCTGGACGGCCATGAAGAGGCTGGCGCCGTCGGCCCGGGCGAGCTCCGCCAGGGCGCGGTGGTCCGCGCCGCTCAGCCGCAGCGGCACCCGGCCGGCCTCCTGGCCGGTCTCGGCGGTGCGCCGCCGGTCCACCGGCAGCGCGATCTCCTCGGGCAGGCCGGCCAGCGCCCCGCTCCAGTACTGCCACTGCCGGGCGGCGGTGCTGCCCGGGTCCTCGTCGTCCCCGAGCAGGGTGAGCTGCCACTGGGTGTAGTCGGCGTACTGGACGGGCAGGGCGGTCCACTCGGGGGCCCGGCCGGACGTCCGGGCCTGGTAGGCGGCGCCCAGGTCGCGGGCGAGCGGGCCCATCGACCAGCCGTCGCAGGCGATGTGGTGGACCGTCAGCAGCAGGACGTGCCGCTCGGGGGCGAGGGCGAGGAGGTGGGCGCGCAGCGGCGGCTCCGACGCGAGGTCGAAGGGCTGGGCGGCGGCGGTGCGCAGGGCCTCGGCCAGGCCCTCCTCGGTCACCGTGGCGGTGCCGGAGTGCCGTAGCAGCGGCGGGAGTTGCTCCGGGGCGAGGATCCGCTGGTGGGGAGCCGCGTCCTCGCCGCGGGGGAGCGGGAAGACGGTGCGCAGGGCCTCGTGGCGCGCGGCGCAGTCGTGCAGCGCGGCGGCGAGGGCGTCCCGGTCCAGGGCGCCGGTCAGGCGCAGGGCCAGCGGGATGTGGTACGCGTCGCTGTGCGGGTCCAGCTGCTGGAGGAACCAGAGCCGGCGCTGGGCGTGCGAGAGCGGGATCCGCTCGGGGCGGGCGGCGGCGGTCAGCGCCGGGCGACATCGCCCGGCGTCCACCGCGCGGGCGAGCCCGGCGGCCGTCGGGCTCTCGAAGACCGCCCGGATGGGCAGTTCGGCCCCCAGGGCGGTGCGCACCCGGCTGACCAGCCGGGTGGCGAGCAGGGAGTGGCCGCCGAGCGCGAAGAAGTCGTCGTCGGGGCCGACCTCGGCCACGCCGAGGACCTCGGCGAGCAGCGCGCACAGCGCGGCCTCGCGGGCGTCCCGGGGGGCCCGGGAGCGGCCGGTGGCGGCCCGCAGCCCGGGCTCGGGAAGAGCGGAACCGTCCAGTTTCCCGCTGGAGTTGAGCGGGAGCCGGGCCAGGACGGCGTAGGCCGCCGGGATCATGTAGTCGGGCAGCTGCCCGGCCAGCAGCTCGCGCACCTCGGCGAGGTCGGGGGCGTTCCCGTCCTCGGTCACCAGGTAGGCGGCGAGGTGGCGCTCCTCGGCGCCGGCGCCCCGGGCCAGGACGGCGGCCTGCACGATCGCGGGGTGGCGCAGCAGCACCGCCTCGATCTCGCCGGGCTCGATCCGGAAGCCGCGGATCTTGATCTGCCCGTCGGCCCGGCCGAGGTACTCCACCTGGCCGTCGCGGCGCATCCGGGCGAGGTCGCCGGTGCGGTACATCCGGGCGCCGGGCGGGCCGTACGGGTCGGCGACGAAGCGCTCGGCGGTCAGGGCGGGGCGGCGCAGGTAGCCGCGGGCCAGGTGCGGCCCGGACAGGTAGAGCTCGCCGGGCACGCCGAGCGGGACGGGGCGCAGCAGGTCGTCCAGCAGGTACGCCCGGGTGTTGTCGAGCGGGCGGCCGATGACGGGGGTGCGGCTGTCCGCCAGGGAGCAGGCGAGCGCGTCGACGGTGCACTCGGTCGGGCCGTAGTAGTTGAACACCGCGACGTCCGGCAGGGCGGAGAGTTCGGTCCACAGCGCCGGCCCGACGGCCTCGCCGCCCAGCATCAGCACGGCCGGGCGGTGGTGGCCCTCGGCGAAGAGGCCGGCGGCGGTGAGCGCCG
This sequence comes from Kitasatospora sp. NPDC091276, assembly GCF_040684355.1. Taxonomy (NCBI): domain Bacteria; kingdom Bacillati; phylum Actinomycetota; class Actinomycetes; order Kitasatosporales; family Streptomycetaceae; genus Kitasatospora; species Kitasatospora sp. NPDC091276. The sequence continues at coordinate 31,122 of NZ_JBFBFU010000031.1, forward strand.
GGACGTACGTCGGGGTGAGGTCCAGGAAGTCGAGGCGCTCCCGGCGGACGTAGCCGACCAGGGCCTGCGGGTCGAGCCGGACCTCGTCGCTCAGCAGGTGCAGCGGGTGGCCCTCCAGCAGCCAGAACAGCGGCTCCCAGGCGGTGTCGAAGGTGATCGAGGCGACCAGGCCGAGCTGGAGCCGCCGGCCCTGCGGGCCGCCGGACGGGCGGACCATGCGGGTGCGGTGGTGGTGCATCAGGCTGCTGAGGCCGCCGTGCGGGATCACCACGCCCTTGGGCACGCCGGTCGAGCCGGAGGTGTGGATGACGTAGGCCGGGTCGTCCGGGCCGGTGGGGCCGGTGCGGTCGGCGTCCGTCAGGTTCCCGCCGGGGTGGGCGGCGACGGCGGCCCGCGCCCCGGGCTCGTCCAGCACCAGGACGGGCGCGCCGTCCGGCAGCCGGCCGGCGTCGGCGGCCGTGGCGAGCACGCAGACCGGGGCGGCGTCGGCGAGGATGCCGGCCAGCCGCTCGCGCGGCATGGCGGGGCTGACCGGTATGTAGGCGGCGCCCGACTTGAGGACGGCGAGCAGCGCGATCAGCAGGTCGGTGGTGCGCGGCAGCGCCAGGACGACGTAGCGCTCGGGGCCGGCCCCGCGCCGCACGAGCTCCCGGGCGAGCCGGTTGGCGCGCTCGTTGACCTCGGCGAAGGTGAACCGGCCGTCCTCGGCGACGAGGGCCGTGACCTCGCCCTCCAGGGCGGCGCGCTCCTCGAAGGCGCCGTGGTACGTCACCGCGGGGGCGCCGTGCTGGGTCGCGGTGAGGGCGCCGTCGCGCGTCATCGTGGCGGCACCGTCGTGCGGCACCGCGAAGGCGTCGTCGTGCGGCACCGCGAGGGCGGGCAGGGCGGGCCCGTGGGCGCGCTCGAACAGGTCGAGCCGCTCCTCGGCGCCGAGCAGGTCGTACTCGCCGATCCGCTGGTCCGGGTCGGCGGCGGCCGCGGCGAGCAGCCGGCCGAGCCGGGCGGTCAGGGCCTCGGCGCCCGCGCGGGTGAACAGGTCGGTGCTGTACTCGACGAAGCAGCCGAGCCCGGCCGGGGCGCCGTCGGCGTCGTGCACCTCGCGCATGTTGAAGGACAGGTCGAACTTCGCTCCGCCCGGGCCCGCCTCGGCGATCTCGGTCTCGATGCCGGGCAGCGCGAGGGAGGCCTCGGGGGTGTTCTGGAAGGCCAGCATCACCTGGAACAGCGGGTGCCAGCCCAGCGAGCGGTGCGGGTTGAGCGCGGTGATCAGCCGCTCGAACGGGAACTCCTGGTGGGCGAAGCCCTGGAGGTCGGTGCGGCGCACCCGCTTGAGCAGCTCGCGGAAGGTCGGGTCACCGGAGGTGTCCAGGCGCAGGACCAGCGGGTTGACGAAGTAGCCGACCACGTCGTCGTAGCGCTCGTCGGTGCGGCCCGCGATCGGGCTGGCGATCGGGATGTCCGTACCGGCCCCCGACCGGGTCAGCACCGTCGCCAGCGCCGCCTGGAGCACCATGAACATGCTGACCCGGCAGGAGCGGGACAGCGCCAGCAGCTCGCGGTGCAGCTCGGCCGGGAGGTCCCACGGGAAGTACTCGCCCCGGTGCGACATCGCGGCGGGGCGGGGGTGGTCGGTGGGCAGCTCCAGGAAGTCCGGCAGGCCAGCCAACGCCTGTCGCCAGTAGGCGAGTTGCCGCCCGCCCTGGCCCTGCGGGTCGTCCAGGTCACCGAGGTTCGCGTGCTGGCGCACGGCGTACTCGGCGTACGTGCCGGGCAGCGGGGACCAGACGGGCGCCCGGCCCTGGCTGCGGGCCAGGTAGGCGGTGCTCAGGTCGCGGGCCAGCGGGGCCAGCGACCAGCCGTCGCCGGCGATGTGGTGCAGCACCATGAGCACCACGTGCTGCTGCGGGCCGAGCACGAACAGGTGCACCCGCAGCGGGGCCTCGGCCTCCAGGTCGAAGACGTGCCCGGCCCCGGCCTCGATCAGGGCGGGCAGCTCCTCCTCGGTGACGGGCGCCACGGTGAGGACCGGCGGCAGCTCGGCCATCGCCAGCACGTGCTGGCGCGGCACGCCGTCGCGCTCGGGGAAGACGGTACGCAGGGCCGCGTGCCGCTCCACCACGTCGGCGAGGGCGCACCGCAGCGCCTCGTGGTCGACCGGCCCGGTCAGCCGCAGCGCCACCGGGACGTTGTACGAGGCGTCGCCGCCTTGGAGGCGGTCGTTGAACCAGAGCGCCAACTGTGCGTACGACAGCGGTGTCTCCGCGGGCAGGCTGTGTTCGCCCAGCACGGGGCATCCCTCCAGGTGGAACCGCCCCGCCGGCCGGGTGGGTCGGGCGGGCCGGACGGTGGTTTCCGGTGGCTCTTGGCCGTTGTGGGCCCCGGCCGTGGTGAGCCGTGGTGAGTTGCGGCCACGGTGAGTCGCGGGGCGTCGTGGGCCCCGGGGCCGTCGGGGGCCGCGGCCGTGGTGAGTTTAGGCCGTGGCGAGCCCCGCCGTTGTGATGAGCGGGCCGTGGTGATGAGCGGGCCGTGGTGATGAGCGGGCCGTGGTGATGAGCGGGCCGCCGGGGGTCCCGGGGCCGTCGCGGGCCCCCGGCCGTGGTGGCCTCCGGGGGTCCTTGTGGGCTCCGGGACCGCGGGGGCCCGCCGACGTCCCTCGGCGGGGGGGCTACCGGCTACCGCGCTGTGCGGGCGGGAGTCACGCGGTCCAGCGGTAGGTCATGTCCGGCTCGTTCTCCTCGTTGCGGCTGCCGTCGTTGGTGTCCACCACGACGAAGCCGTGCCGCTCGTAGAAGGCGCGCGCCTCGGTGTTCTTCTGGAAGACGTGCAGCGAGAGCTCCTGCGGGCTGGCCGACTTGACGGCCTCCAGCAGCACCGTCCCGATGCCGCGGCGGCGCACCTCGGGGCGCAGGTAGAGGTGGTCGAGCAGGTTGCCGTCGAGCGAGGCGAAGCCCAGCACGGCCCCGGTCCCGGCGTCCTCGGCCAGCCACACCCGGGTGTCCGGGAGCACGACGTGGGTGATCCAGCTCAGGGTGGCCTCGTCACTGTGCAGACGGGGCAGGTACGGCATGGTCGCGGTGCGGGAGGCCAGGAAGACCTCGGTGACGACACCGGCGTCCTCGGCTACCGCGGCCCGCAGGCGGACGTTCGCGGTGAGCGGTCCGTCGGACTGCATCCACATCTCCTCGGTCAGGTGTGTGAAGGGGCGGTGGTGCCGCGGGTGACGACCGAAGGAGGAATACGTGATCGGCACCCGTCGCACACCGACGCTACGGTCGCGAACTACGGGCGATGGAGCCGAATTTCCCCCCGGATGGGCCGACATAGTGCGTCCCGGCGGCATTGATCTTCGAGCAACCTAACACCTGGTCATGGACAGGGGAACCCCCGAAAGCAGGTTCCTGACAAGTCGATTCTGCGGTTAGATGATCGCGCGGGCCCGGCCCCCGGGGAGCGAGGATTTCGGCGCACCGGGCGGTGACATTCCCCGACTTCCCTTGTACCTTCCCCGACGCCGAACTTCCCCTGGCTTCGCCCGACTTCCTCCGCCTTCCCCTCGCCTTCCCCTGCACATCCCCTGCACATCCCCTGCGCTTCTCCTGCCTTCCCCGACTCCCCGAAAGGAGCGCCCGCGTGGACACTCCTGCCGTCCGAATCAGCGGCGCGGTCAAGACGTTCGGTGCCACCACCGCGGTGGGCGGCCTGGACCTGGAAGTGCCGCCCGGCATGTTCCTGGGCCTGCTCGGGCCCAACGGCGCGGGCAAGTCCACCACCATGCGGATGCTCACCGGGCAGACCCGCGCGGACGCGGGCACCGTGGAGGTGTTCGGGCACCGGATGCCGGAGGACTCCCGCCGCGCCCGCTCCCTGGTCGGTGTCGTCCCGCAGCACGACAACATCGACCCCGAACTGACGGTGCGCCAGAATCTCGACGTCTTCGTCCGGTTCACGGCCCTGCCGCGCGAGCGCTACCGTGAGGCGGTCGACCAGGCGCTGGCCGCCGTCCGGCTGACCGACCGCGCGAACACCCGCGCCGACGCGCTCTCCGGCGGCATGCGCCGACGGGTCCTACTGGCCCGGGGCATCGTCAACAACCCGCGGCTGCTGCTCATGGACGAGCCCACCGTGGGCCTGGACCCGCAGATCCGGCAGGACCTGTGGGACGTCATCGACGGGATGCGCGAGAGCGGCACCACGGTGGTCATGTCGACCCACTACATCGAAGAGGCGGAACGGCTCGCCGACGAGGTGGCCGTGGTGACCGGCGGCCGGGTGATCGCCCGGGGCACCCCCGCCGAACTGCTGCGCGCGCACGCGGGCGCGCAGGCCGCCGAGTACCGGGGCGACGCGGCCCGGCGCGAACTCGTCGAGGCCGAGGCCGCCCGGGCCGGACTGCCCAGCCGGCGGACCGGGCCGGCGGTCTCCGTCCTGCGCGCCGAGACGATCTCCGCGCAGCTGCGCGAGCGTCTCGGAGCGCCGGACGTGCTGCGCCCGACCTCCCTGGAGGACGTGTTCGTCGCGCTGACCGGAGAGCTGTTCGGCTGAGCCCGGGCCGGCCGCTCCCTCGCCCCCCTGGCCCACCGCCCGCCTGCCCGCCCGCCTGCTCGCCCCCACAGAGAGGACACCCGATGACCACGGCGACGCCCATGCCCCGCACCGAGGCCCAGACCGGTCCCGCCCCAGGCCTCCCGCCCGCCCTGTGGCCGACCATGCGGGCGGTGTGGCTGCGCGAACTGCTGCTCTTCCGCCGCTACTGGCCCGCCATCACCTTCGGCTCGCTGATCGAGCCGCTGGTCTACATGACCGGGTTCGGCATCGGCTTCAGCCGGCTGATCGACTCGGTCCAGGGGCACCCGTACCCGCAGTTCGTCGGCGTCGGCATGGTGGTCACCTCGGTGCTCTTCGCCTCGGCCTTCGCCGGGATGTTCGAGAGCTTCAACCGCCGCAAGTACCAGAAGATCTACGACGCCGTCCTGTGCCAGCCCGTCGACGTCTGGGAACTGGTCACGGCCGAGGCGTCCTGGATCGCCGTCAAGTCCTCCGTCTACGGCACCGCACCGCTGCTGGTCTGCCTCGCCATCGGCCTGCCGCCGGGGCCGGAGCTGCTGCTGGTGCCGCTGGTGGCGCTGGTCTCCGGCTTCGCCTTCGCCCTGCTCGGCATGTGGGTGTCCTGCCTGGTGCCGGCGATCGACTGGCTGCGGCTCGTGGTGTCCGGCGTGCTCACACCGCTGGTGATGGCCGCGGGCGTGTTCTTCCCGCTGGACGGGCTGCCCGACTGGGTCCAGGGGGTGGCGGCCGTCAACCCGATCTACCACTGCACGCAGCTGGTGCGCCACGCCGCCTTCGGGACGCTCGGGGCGGGCGACGCCCTGCACGGGGCCGTCCTGGCCGCATTCGCCGTCCTCGCCTGGTTCCTGGCCGTCCGCGGGATGCGCCGCCGGCTCGTCGACTGAACGGCTCCCGGACCTTCCCGGACCCCCGGAGCAACACGAACACCACGCAGCACACAGCACGCAGCACGCAGCACGCAGACCGAGGAGAACCACCCCGATGACAGCCCGCGTCGCAAGCCAGCGCCGTTTCCTGATGTGCCGGCCCAGCCACTTCGGCGTCAGCTACTCCATCAACCCCTGGATGCACCCGGAGAAGCCGGTCGACGGCGCACTCGCGCTCGCCCAGTGGACCAGGCTGCGCGACCTCTACCGCGAACTCGGCCACACCGTCGAGGAGATCGACCCGCTGCCCGGACTGCCCGACATGGTCTTCGCGGCCAACGGCGCGACCGTGGTCGACGGGAAGGTCCTGGGCGCGCGCTTCCGCCACGCCGAGCGCACGGCCGAGGGCCCGGCCTACCTGTCCTGGTTCCGCGAGCAGGGCTGGTCCGAACTGCTGTGGCCCGAGCACATCAACGAGGGCGAGGGCGACTACCTGCTGGCCGGCCGTCGGCTGCTGGCCGGCACGGGCTTCCGCACCGACCCGAGGTCGCACGCCGAGGCCCAGGAGTTCTTCGGCGTCCCGGTGACCAGCCTGACCCTGGTCGACCCGGAGTTCTACCACCTGGACACGGCGCTCGCCGTCCTCTCCGACGACGAGATCATGTACTACCCGAAGGCCTTCACCCCCGGCAGCCGGGCGGTACTGCGCGAACTGTTCCCGGACGCCATCCAGGCGACCGCCGAGGACGCCGCCGTCTTCGGCCTCAACGCGCTCTCCGACGGCCGCCACGTCCTGCTCCCCGAGTCGGCCACCCACCTGATCGGCGAACTGCGCCGACGCGGCTTCGAGCCGATCGGCGTGGACCTCACCGAACTCCTCAAGGCGGGCGGCAGCGTCAAGTGCTGCACCCTGGAACTGCGCGGCCGCTGACCGCACCGGCAAGCTCACCGGTTTTCACCAAGCACGAGAGGACGACGTGGTGACGAATCCCTTCGACGACCCCGACGCCGACTACCTGGTCCTGGTCAACGGAGAGGGCCAGCACTCACTCTGGCCCGCCTTCGCCGCCGTGCCCGAGGGCTGGAGGACGGTGTTCGGCGCGGCGCGTCGGCAGGCCTGCCTCGACCACATCGAGCAGACCTGGCCCGACATCCGCCCCCGAACCCTGGCCCACGACTGACCGCCGCCCCGCACCGCTGCCCCACGGGATGGCAGAGTTCCTGCTGAGGCCGCTGCGCGACGAGTTCGACGAATCGGCCGATCAGGAAGCGTGCTTGGAGCTGCCGGAGAGGCCCCGGGAGTGGCCGGCCGCGCCCGGTTGAGAACCTTTGGGGTGGGACGTTGTACACGGAGAGGCCGGTCAGGGAATCGGCACGGGTGATGTGGGAGCACAAGGCGCTGCTGCTCCTGCCCGGGATCGCCGGCGTGGTGCTCGCCGTGTTGGTCGGGGCGCTCGCCCTGGGGGTGACGGGGCTGTGGTCGAAGGCCGTCCTGGGGAACGTGGCCTTGGTGGTGGTCGCGATCCTCGTCGGGGCGGTCTGCGCCACGTTCTTCAACGCGGTGCTGGTCGCCGCGGCGGATGACGCGATGCAGGGGCGGCCGGTCGGGATCGGGGCCGGCTACGGGCGGCGCTGCGGCGGCTGCCGGCGATCGTGGTGTGGGCACTGGTCGGTGTGGTGGTGATCTTCTTCGGGTCGCTGCTGCTGGTCGGGCTCTCGTGGGCGATGGCCTCCTACCTGGTACTGCCGGCGATGATGATCGACGGCATCGGGGTCCGTGAGGCGATGCGGACTTCCCGGCAGGCGTTCCGGGCCCGCGGCGGGGACACCGCGCGCAGTTCGACCTGGATCGCTCTGCCCGTCTTGTTGTCCTTCCTTCCGTCGGTGGCGGTCTTCGGCCTGGGCCTCACGGCGGTCGACCGGGTCTTCGGGGTACTCGCCATGGCGGGCGCTGCCCTTTGGCTGGCGGTCGCCGTGACGGTGACGGCGAGCCTGTCCGGGGTGTTCCGGGTGCGCCATTACCGCGAGTTGACGGGACGACCGGCCACGGCCCCAACGCTTCCCGCGCTGCACGTTTCGCCGGTGGAGTAGCGCGGGTGGCCCGGCGGCCGTCGACCACCCGCGCCCTGGCACTCACCGAGGAGACGGCGCCGGATGACGCACGCGCTCGGCCGGTGCTACCTGGAGTCGACGCGGCCGAGCGGGTCGGCTTCGGCCGCCAGCGCGTCGCATGCGGTCTGCCAGGCGGGGTCGCCGGGGTGGAGCGCGGTGCGCAGGTAGGCCCAGGTGAGCCGTTGGAGCAGCGCGACCCGTGCGGGGTTCTCGTCCGTGGTCTCGGCGACGTCGTATCCGGAGATGCCGCCGAGCCCGTGCTCCGCGTCGAACAGGGTGAGCAGCGACTTGGGGCCGGGGGAGAGGGTGTACGGATCGGTGTGCCACTCCGGCCCCCGGACCGTCAGGTGGGCGGAGGCGTCCTTGTCCCCGGCGACCACGAGCGCGGGCGTCGCCATCCGGGAGAAGTCCGGGGTCGAGAGGAAGGGGTAGTTCTCGGCCACCAGCGGGGTGAGGGCGTCACCTCCCCTGCCGGGTGCGGCCAGGAGGACGCCCGCCGTGATCCGGGGTTCGGCCAGGTCCACCGTCGTCCCGTCGTCGGGGTCGGTGAGCCGGGCGCCGAGCAGCAGGCTCGCGGTGTGCCCGCCTTGGCTAGACGGGTTTCCCGATGATGGGCCCGCCAAGCCGCAGATCAACTGCGACAAATACTGGTGGACGACTGACTGTGGTGGCTCCGGCTTTAGGCCGGCGCCCGCGCCGACATCAACTAGTGAACTCAACAGGGGAATCACAGCGACCGTGGAACTCGGGCGAATCAGTCGTGGAGGCGGTTCAGGTGGCGGAGCGCGCCCCAAGCCGGCCCCGCCTCGTCGGCGCCCCAGCCCGCACACGCCCCCCGGTCCCACCCTGCCCCGGCCCAAGCCGCCAACGGATACCCGCCCGATCAACGACAACGACCGCCCGCACGCCAACCCCGACCCGATCGACTTCTTCACCGACACCATCGTCACCATCGGTACCGCGGTCGTCTCCAGCGTGGTCGTCGAAGGCGTCCCGGTCGTCGTCGGCACCGCAACCGCCGTCGGCGCCGGCATCGTCGCCGGCACCGACGCCGTGATCGACCTCCTCACTGAGTCGGAGCCCAAGCCGATTCCCGGCCCGCGCCCCGGCGATCCGGGGGGAGAAGACAAGCGTCGAGGTCAGAGCTGCCAGCGCGACGGCGTGGGCTGGGTCGACATTGGTCCGGTGGATGTCGGCAACGGTGGGCGAGCCACTGGTATCACGGCCTGCCTGGACAGCGCCTACCTGAGTTCGCATAAGGGCAGCAGCACGGACGTGAAGAATGGCATCAAGCCCGCTGGCTACGACTGGGCCCGGAAGCAGGTGGGCTACTGGGGCGGGAATACCCGCGATGTAAACGCCTGCCACGTGCTAGGGGCCCAGCTGTCCGGATCGGGCACCAACCTTGCCAACCTGGTCACCTGCGGCAGCGACGCCAACTCCTACGTTGGGAAGAAGAAGCCGAGCGGCTCCAACCCTGGCCCCATGGACAGCATGCTGACCTTCGAGGACAAGGTGAAGAATCAGGTCGATAGCGGGAACACCGTGCTCTACCAGGTGACCCCACACTACGCGGGCAGCCGGAACGTGCCCTACAAGATCGAGATGTCCTACATCGCCTGGAACAAGGACGGCCATTTGATCGGCGCGGACCACGACAAGCCGCCGAACCTGATCTACACCGCAGGGAGCGGCTGGAAGAATCTCGGCAGCTCGATTCACAGCGGCACAGGGCAGGACGCCGGGCAGTACGGTGACTGATCGAACCGCGCCATCCCAAGGAGAAGATACCGCCATGGTCCACCCGGCCATTACCCGCCTCTCGGCCCTGCTTGGGGAGCCGAGCACCCTGGGCGACACCGTCGACTGGGATGAGCTGGCACAGACCACTGGCCTGCGCCTGCCCGCCGACTACCGCGACTTCGTCACGCTCTACGGCGGCGGCGAGCTGGACGAGTACCTCGCTGTTAGCACGCCGCCGGTGGCCGGCTCCCTGTACGGCGACCTCGTCGACGGACTGGACTTCGACCCGAGGGAGGAACCGGCGGCCCCTACCGGCACCGTCCCGGAGGACCTGGAAGACAGGAGGCTTCTCCCCTTCGCGAGCAGCGCCAATGGGGACGTGGTCTTCTGGCTCTGCGACAGCCAGAACCCGGACACCTGGGACGTCGTCGTCTTCAAACGCCAGCCCCTCTACGGGGAGGAACGCTGGATCCGCTTTGAGGCGGGCTTCGGTGACTTCCTCCTCGGCGCCCTCGGCGGCACGCTGCCGAACCCGTTCAGCGACAGAGGCTTCGCTGAGCCCCCGCACGCCTACCGCAACTGGCGGCAATCGCTGTAACTCGCATGGTGTTCACGCACGGCTGAGGTGACCCCGGCGATGTGGACACACCTGACAATGGATCTTGTAGATCCAGGAAGGTGAAGATCCGCGTGGCAAGGCCATCGAAGTACAACCCGGAGTTCAGAGCCGACGCGGTCGCGCTGTGGCGGGCATCGGCGGGCAGGCGGACGTTCAAGTCCGTCGCCGACGACCTCAGCATCAACCACGAGACCCTGCGCACCTGGGTGCGCGAGGCAGAGGGGACAGCACCCTCCGGCGGCGGGGGCGAGGACGAGCTGGCCCGATTGCGGGCGGAGAACGCGCGGCTGGTCAAGGCGGAGAAGGAGTGGCAGTTGGAGCGGGAGATCCTGCGCCGGGCGGCCGCCTATTTTGCCAGGGAGATGAAGTGACGCCCCGCCGCTGGGACTTCATCTCCTCCAACGCCGCTCTCGTCGGCGTGCAGCGGCTGTGCCGGGTGCTGGGAGTCTCCCGCTCGGGCTACTACCGCTGGCAGGCCGGCGCCCAGACCCGTGCCGCGCGCCAGGAGGACGAGGACGCCCTGGTCGAGGAGATCCGGGAGATCCACGCCGAGCACAAGGAGACCTACGGCGCGCTGCGGGTCCATGCCGAACTTCGTGGCTACGGACACACCGTGAACCGCAAGCGCGTGGCGCGGCTGATGCGCAAGCACGGCATCGTCGGCCGCCACCTGCGCCGCCGGAAGACCACCACGATTCCCGACCCGGTCGCGCCGCCGGTCCCGGACCTGGTCCAGCGCGACTTCACCGCCACCGACCTCGACGAACGCTGGTGCGGCGACATTAGTACTTATATCCAGGTCGGCGCGACGTGGCTCTACTTGGCCTGCGTCGTCGACATCCGCTCACGCCGGGTGCTCGGCTGGTCGACGGCTCCCCACATGCGGGCCGAACTCGTCATCGACGCGCCGCGGGCCGCCGTCGCGGCTCGTGGCGGGAACGTGGGCGGAGTGGTCTTTCATTCGGACCGCGGGTCGCAAACCGGGTTCAACCGGTCGCCCCAAACCAGCGGTGTTGCAACGACCCCTTGAACCCGGTCAATACACGTCGGCCGCGTTCGCGCGGGTCCGCGACTCGCACGGCGTCCGCAGAAGCATGGGGCGGGTCGGCTCGAGCTACGACAACGCCTCGGCCGAGAGCCTGTGGCACGGGCTGAAGCGAGAGGTGACGCACAGGAAGCTGCTCCTGACCATCAGTCAGGCACGGCTGGAGATATTCCAGTGGCTTACCTACTACAACGCTCGCCGGCGCCACAGCGCGCTGGACTAACTCTCCCCGATGGAGTTCGAACAGCAGCACCACTCAGCAGCTAAACTCTCACTCGCAGCATGAACCCCTGTGTCCACATTCCGGGGGTCACCTCAGTCACCACCGTCACCACCGTCGGCGCCGGCATCGTCGCCGGCACCGACGCCGCGATCGATCTCGCCGGTGACCTGCTCACCGAGCCGAGGCCTACGCCAATCCCGGCCACGGACCCCCCGCCGATTCCATTTCCGCTTCCGATTGGCCGCACCGGGGGCAGGACTCGTGAGGACGACGAATCCTGTGGCGAAGGCGCCAGCGCCAACGTGCACGGGAACATCACCTATCTGCCGAGGGAGCGCTTCCGTCCGGGGCGGGAGGGTGCCGTGCTTCGGGCACCCATGCAGCTTCCAGGGTTCCAGTTGGATGGCGATGCCCGTTCTGCTGTCGTTCCCCCTCTCCCTGGTGGTGTTCGTCCTGGGGCTCACAGCGGCCGACCAGGGGCTCGGGGTGCTGCTGATGAGCGGCGCGGCGCTGTGTCTGGGCGGTGGTGTGGCGGTGACGGCAAGCCTGTTCGGTTTGTTCCGGGTGCGGCTGTACCGGGAGGCGACGGGGTGGGAGCCGGAGTAGCGCGTAGAGCCAGTGATCCATGTCTCGGCCGTCAAGTAGCGGCACGTGCCTGTGGCGGTTCGGCGGTTCTCGGCGGCACGCCTGTGTCCATCACTCGCGGGGATCCGGGCGCCGCTGAGCACGACCCGGATTCCCCACGTCGTCGAGGACGGCGCCGGATGACGCACGCGCTCGGCCGCTGCTACCTGGAGTCGACCCGGCCGAGCGGGTCGGCTTCGGCCGCCAGCGCGTCGCATGCCGTCTGCCAGGCGGGGTCGCCGGGGTGGAGCGCGGTGCGCAGGTAGGCGCAGGTGAGCCGTTGGAGCAGCGCGACCCGTGCGGGGTTCTCGTCCGTGGTCTCGGCGACGTCGTATCCGGAGATGCCGCCGAGCCCGTGCTCCGCGTCGAACAGGGTGAGCAGCGACTTGGGGCCGGGGGAGAGGGTGTACGGATCGGTGTGCCACTCCGGCCCCCGGACCGTCAGGTGGGCGGAGGCGTCCTTGTCCCCGGCGACCACGAGCGCGGGCGTCGTCATCCGGGAGAAGTCCGGGGTCGAGAGGAAGGGGTAGTTCTCGGCCACCAGCGGGGTGAGGGCGTCACCTCCCCTGCCGGGTGCGGCCAGGAGGACGCCCGCCGTGATCCGGGGTTCGGCCAGGTCCACCGTCGTCCCGTCGTCGGGGTCGGTGAGCCGGGCGCCGAGCAGCAGGCTCGCGGTGTGCCCGCCCATCGAGTGCCCGGCGACGGCGACCCTGCCGTGGTCCAGGCGTCCGAGGAGTGGGGGGACGGCGGCCTCGATCGCGTCGAGCCGGTCGAGGATGTGCGTCATGTCCTCGGCCCGGGACCGCCAGTACATGGGTGCCCCGGGGGTGTCGGGGGCGAGGTCCAGCGTCGTCGAGCTGAGATGGGTGGGCTGGATCACGGCGAAGCCGTGCGCGGCCCAGAAGTTGACGAGGGGGGCGTAGCCGTTCAGCGAGGAGAGGTTGTTCGAGTGGCCCTGGCCGTGGGAGAGGAGGACGACCGGCAGGTCGCTCCCGGTCAGCGGCGCGGAGACCCGTACTTCCAGGTCCACGGCCCGGCCGGGCACCGGCAGGACGACCGGGCTGACGGAGAGGACGGGAACGGGCGGGCCGAAGGTGTCGGCCGGGTGCGTCGATTCGCTCATGGTGCGCATGTCCCTTCAGGGGCCTCTCCCGGCCGGGCCTGAGCGGCCGGCGGCGGGCGAGGCGGTCGGGAGCGTCCGGTTTCGGCTATGCTGAAACCGGAACCTTGTTCCACTTACTATACGGAACAGCGTTCCGCTTCGTCAACGACGATCGGGAGGAGAGCGTGGTGTCCACTGCGGGCCAGTCCGGGGAGACCCGGCCCGGGGAGTCGCCGGCCAGGGGAAGGCGGGCCGACGCGCAGCGCAACCGGCAGACGCTGCTGGCCGCCGCCGCCGAGGTGTTCGTCGCCTCCGGCGTCGACGCACCGATCCGCGAGATCGCGGCCAGGGCGGGCGTCGGAACGGGGACGATCTACCGCCACTTCCCTACCCGCGCGGACCTCGTCGTCGCCGTCTACCGCCACCAGGTCGAGGCCTGCGCCGAAGCCGGCCCGGCCCTGCTGGCCGAGGCCGACTCCCCGTTCGCGGCACTTCGCCAATGGGTCGACCTCTTCGTCGACTTCCTGGTCACCAAACACGGACTCGCCAACGCGCTGCAATCGGACGGCGGCGGCTTCGACGCGCTGCACGCATACTTCCTCGACCGCCTGGTGCCCGTCTGCGCCCAACTGCTCGCCGCCGCGGCCGAGGCCGGCGAGACCAGGCCCGGAACGCAGGCCTACGAACTGATGCGCGGCATCGGCAACCTCTGCGCCGGCCGCGACGACGACCCCCGCTACGACCCCCGCCGCCTGGTCGACCTGCTCCTCCAGGGCCTCCAGCGAGCGCCGTCATCCTGACGGGCGAGGACGGAGATCTGGGCCTTGTCCGCGGCCACGACCCGGTCGATCTCGCCGTCGGTGTAGAAGGCGGGCAGGCTGGCGTCGACCAGGACCGCACCGCCGACCCACCCGGGGTGGCTGCGCACGAAGTAGGAGGCGATCTCACCGGCCTCCGAGTGCGAGGCCAGGACCACGTGGCTCGTGGCGCCTGCCGCCGTCAGCACCGCCGCCAGATCCGACACGGCGTCGTCGACCCGCCACGCTCCGGCCACCTCCTCGCTGGCGCCCGGACTGTGGGGCGCCGAGACTTCCATGACTGCCGAGGTCGTGCCCCTGCGCACCGCTGTCAGCCGCCGCGACGAGGGCGAACGGCGGCACTTCGCCTGGGCCACCGACGACCCGCCGCTGCACGCCCGCTTCCGCCTCGAATGGCGCTTCCGCGCCACCTTCACCTACGAGTTCGGCCTCGCCCGCCTCATCGCTCACGAGATCGACCACCTCGACGGCCTGCTCTACACCGACCGCATGCACCCCGACGTCCGCCCGATCCCGGTCGAGAAGTACCGAGGTACTGGCTCGACTTGGTCCTACTGACATCCGGGGGCATGCCGCTTCGCACAATGTGGCTGGCCCGGGCCAGCCACATCCGACTGAGCATCAAACCGGTGTTTCATGAGTCAATGCGGCTGAATTCAGAGGCACTTGCGTGGGTGGCTGGCAATCAGGCCGCGCCCGGCAGGAGGACTCGGTATCGCGGCGGTGCATGTCACCGGGTGGCGGCGGCCTGGTAGAGGGTGCGGATCAGGCGGTCGTTCTCCGGGCCGGCGGCGGCGGGGAAGGGGGTGCGGCGGCGGGTGTAGCCGTAGGCGATGCCGTTGCGCGGGTCGGCGAAGGCCTGCTGGCCGCCCGCGCCGCTGTGGCCGAACGAGCCCTGGCCGAGCTGCGGGTAGTACTCGGAGGTGGCGTGGAAGCCGATGGTGAAGGCCTTCTGCTCGCCGAGGACCACGTCGTGGCCGATGGACTGGATCTGCCCGGCCAGCGCGAGCGTCTCCGGCTTGAGCAGGGGGGCCGTGCCGTCGACCGATCCGATCGCGACGGCGTACATCCGGGCCAGGCCGCGCGCCGAGGCCGTCCCGCCGAACGAGGCCGTCCCCAAGGTGCGGACGGCCGGGAAGTTGGGCAGCTCCCACACCTCCGGGTTCTGCGGGTGATGGCGGTTGAAGGCGATGCCGGACAGGCTGTTCGGGGCGCTCGCGGACGCGGTCAGCGCGGCCAGCCGCTCGGGAGTGACCACCATCGGCCGGGCACTGAGGAACCGCGGTTCGTGCTCCTGCGGCAGCCCGAGGTGGAAGTCGACCCCGTACGCGTCGCGCACCCGCTCGGCGAACAGCTCCTGGACGCTGCGCCCGGTGGCACGGCGCACCACCTCGCCGCTGAGCGCGCCCATGACCAGCGCGTGGTAGCCGAAGGCGGTGCCCGGCCGCCAGTAGGGGCGCTGCGCACCGAGGCGCTCGGCGACGATCCGGTCGTCGGCGAGTTCCTCGATCGTGAACCCCGTGTCCGCGCCGACCAAGCCGGCCCGGTGCGCCAGCAGCTCGCGCAGCGTCACGTCCCCCTTGCCCTCCAGCGCGAACTGCGGCCAGTAGTGGCCGACTTTCTGCTCCAGGTCCAGCACGCCTTCCTGGACGAGGGACGCGACGACCAGGTGCGTGGCGCCCTTGGACGCGGAGTACGCGCCGAACAGTGAGTCCGCGGTGGTTTCCGGGCCCGTCCACAGGTCGACGACCCGTTCCCCGTGCCGGTAGGCGACGAGTTGCGCGGCGTGGTCGCCGCCCTCCCCGGCCGCGACCGCGGCGAACTCCTCACGGACCGACTCGAATCCTTCGGCCACCGTGCCCCGCACCATGTTCTCCTCCATCAGCGCTTCCTCCCGGCTCGATCACGACAGGGACGTCGACAGGCGGCCACGACCGCAACCCACGTGGCCGCCCGTCGAATGCATCCTTCCCACCGAGGGAGCCCGCGTGACCACGACGGGCGGCCCTGTCGTGCGCACCTCGCCTCGGCCCCGGCCGACCGCGTTGAGATGGTCCGGCGGAGTGACTATCTTCGTGAGGTGAGTGAACGTGTGATGCAAGAGCCCACCCTGATGGTGCTGACCGCCCTCGCGGACGCGCCCCGGCACGGATACGCCATCGCGCAGGAGGTCAAGACGATGACCGGCGGCCGGGTCGCGCTGCGCACGGGTGCGCTGTACGGGGCCCTGGACCGGCTGCTGGCCGACGGCCTGATCGACATCGACCGCGAGGAGATCGTCGACGGCCGGGCCCGGCGGATCTTCACCTTGTCCCCGGCGGGGCGGGAGCGGCTCGCGGTGGAGGCCGAGCGCCTGGCCGCGGCGGCGAAGGAGGCCACCCGCCGCCTGTCCGTCGCCGAGCCGCCGGCGGCCTCCGCATGATCGAGCGCGTCCTGCGGCTCTATCCCGCCGCCTACCGCCGGGCCCACGGCGGGGAGATCGTCGCGACCTTCCGCGAGATGACCGCGGGCGAGCCGCTGGGTTCGCGGCTGCGGGAGGGCGCGGGTCTGGCGGCGCACGCGATGAGGATGCGGATGGGGCTGGGCACGGCCGCTCCCGTCGCGAAGGTCCTCGCGCTGGCGTACCCCTTCGCGCTGGCCGCCGCGGCCGCCGCCTGCGGCCTGCACCTGCTGACCTGGTACGCCGACGTCGTCTCCTCGCCCGCCCCGTTGGGGGTGCGACTCGGAGCCGACCTGTCGGGGGCGTGGGGCGCGCTGCTCGTCTCGTCGCTGGTCGTGGTCGCGGGGGCGGTGGCGGCGCTGGCCGGCCGGTGGCGCTTCGGGGTGCCCTGCGCGGTGGCCGGGCTGCTCTCCTTCGCGGTGGCCGCGGTGGTCAGCGGGCCGGGGTTCGGTGACCCGGTGGTCACCCCGGCCGCGATGGTCCTGGCGGCGGCCGTGCTGCTCGCCTGCCCGCAGGACCGGCGGGCGGAGGGCGTCGCGGCGGGGCGGGCGGGCGCGGCCGCCGCCGTGGTCGCGCTCGTGGTCGTGCCGCGGGCGGCCGTCGCCGCGCACGGGGTGCCGTGGGTCAGCACCGACTACGGGTGCTGGCCGCTGGTCGTCCTCGCCGCGACCGGTGTCGCGCTGACCTGGTCCAGTGGATCGCGGGGCGGCCGCGAGCTGGCGGCGATGGCCCTGGCCTCCCCGCCGCTGCTCGCCCACGCCTACACGGTGGCGTGGGGCGAGGCGGCTGTCGTCGCGTGCCTGGTGGCCGCGTTGCCGGCCACCGCGGTGGCCGCCGGGCTCGCCGGCCGCCTGAAGCGAAGCGGTCGCATCCTCCGCTGACCGGCAGCTCGGGGACGGTGCAGCTGGGCGATGACCGGCACGCGGTTCCCGCCGGCCGAGGCCAGCAACATCATCGCCCGCCGGTAGCGCACCGAACCCGAACTCGCTCACGCAGACGACGATCCGAGTCCCGCACACGGTCGCATCTGCCGGTACGGTGACACGACCGTACTCACTGCGGTCCTGGGCGTCTCGCTCGGTCGCACACCGCGTGGCGAAGTCGTCCTCGAGGCGCGACACAGGGTCTCCGAACAGCGCGCACCGGGTGGACGTCACGTCGCCGAGGTGCCCGGCCGTGCGGCGAGGCCAGGGCACCCACCGGTACGACGCCTGGCGTACCGCCACCACCGGCGTCCTCGCAGCAGTGCGCAGCTCGTCACCCGAGCGGTGGGAGGCGAGGACGTCCGCAGCGGCCAACCGGCGGCGACTGTGAAAATCGCTGCCCGATCACCGGAGCACGGTGATAGACATCCGGCGTGGAAAAGAATCTTGAGTTCCCTGACCTGCTGCGACTGATCGATGAACGGTCGACCGCATTCCGCGCCGCGGTCGCCGCCGCGCCCAGTCTTGACGCACAGGTGCCGACCTGCCCCGGGTGGACGCTGTTCGATCTGGTGAAGCACCTGAGTGGGGGAGACCGTTTCTGGGCCGCCATCGTCGGCGCGGGGCCCGCCGACGCGCCTCCGGCCGAGGCCGTCGCCGCGCGCGCCGCGCTGGAAGTGCCGCGGGAGCGTGAGGCCCTTCTGGCCTGGCTGGCCGCGTCGACGCAGCTTCTGCTGGGCGCCCTGCGCGAGGCCGGACCGGAGAGCGGTTGCTGGACGTGGTGGCCCGCGTCGCAGTCGCCGCCAACCTCCGGCGGTGTCGCCCGGCACCGGGTCCAGGAGACCGCGGTGCACACGTACGACGCCCAGCTCGCCTGGGGCGCCCCGCAGCCGCTGCCGGTCGAGGTGGTACTCGACGGTGTGGAGGAGTTCCTGTTCACCGTCTGCGGAACGCCGAGTGCCTGGCCGCACAAGCCCACGGCCTTCGACTTCCACGCCGCCGAGGGCCGCTCCTGGCGCCTCACCGTCGACGGCGACGGCGCACGCACCACCCGCATCCCCGCGCCCACCGCCGCGACCGGCGAGGACTCGGACGCAGCCGGCGCCTCCGTCCACGGCACGGCCAGTGAGCTGGTTCTCTACCTGTACGACCGGATCCAGGCCGACTCCTTGCACGTTGACGGAGACGCAGGGCTGCTCGACCTGCTCCGCGCCTGGGAGCCGGAGGAGAAGTAGGACGTAGCGGGGGCGGGGGCGGGGGCCGGGCCTCGAGCCGGTAGGACACGATTCTTCGCCGCCTCCGCCGGTTCGGGCCGCGCCGGTTGCACACCGGGAGCCGGCAGACCCTCGGAGGCGGCGGTGCCGACGACGGCGTCGTTGCCCGGGGCCAGTACCTCGCCAGCGCGTGAGCGGGCGATGGCCCACTCGTTCCACTCCCGCTCGGCCGCGGCCAGCTCCGCCTGGAGGCGGTCGGCCTCCTCCCGCAGATCGTCGACACGACGGCGAGCGGTGAGCTCACGCTGTTCCAGCAGTCCCACGACCGACGGCATCCTCGACCTCCACCAAAGCGAGGACACGACACGTCACCACTGCCACGAGACCGCCGACCCTATGCCTGACCAGCGAGAACGCAGTCCTCAAGCCCGGAAAGACGACAACCTCTCTGCACCGGGAAGTCGGGTTCGACCGGGTGGCGTTCGGTGCTTCCTTCCAGGGCATCGAGTTCGCGGGTGGTGAGGGTTGGCTTCTGCGAGCGGACCCGCCGCGACCGTGACGGGGAGGATGCCGGATTCCGGACGGCGTTCAGGCCCATCTGGCCTATCAGGCCTTGGGCATCGACAGCACGGTCGCCCGCCGCAGCCGGAGCCGCGAGGGATGACGCGGCGCATCCGCCAGAGGTCATTAGTCCGTTTGACGTAGCATTCCGTTTGACGGACTATTGGGGTCTGCGCGAGAGGATGCTCATGCCGTTCACCCTGGCCCACCCCGCGGCCGTACTGCCGTTGCTGCGGAGACCCTTCAGCCGGGCCGCGCTGGTCGCCGGAGCCGTCGCACCGGACCTGCCCTACTTCGTCGTCACCACGGGACTGCCCGTCAGCGCGCAGTCCTGGTACGAACCCTTCGTCAACGCCACGACCTCGCACAGCGCTCCGGGCGCCGTCACCGTCGCCCTGCCGTACGCCCTTGCCCTGTGGGGACTGCTCCGCGCCGGCGAACGCCCGCTGGCGTCCCTGCTGCCGCTGCCGCTGCCGGAGCCGGTGCCGGTGCCGCTGCCGGAGCCCAGCGCCGCGTCGCGGCTCCGCACTGCCGGCGCGCTGGCGCGGCGAGCCGGGTGGATCGTGCTGTCCGCCCTGATCGGCATCGCCACGCACCTGGTCTGGGACGCCTTCACCCACTTCGACGGCTTCGTGGTCACCCGTACGCCCTGGCTCAACTCCACACTGGTGGGCGGCCTCACCTGGGCGCGGGCGTTGCAGCACGCGAGCACGATCGGCGGCCTGGCCGCCATCGCGGTGTACGTGTGGCCGAGGCGGGCCCGCTTCCTCTCCGCTGAGGGCCGCACGAAGCCCGTCGGTGAAACCCGGCGCCCCGTCCTCCTCGCCATGGCCCTGGTCACGCTCGTCGGAGCCGTCGCCCACGCCTGGCGGTGGCTCGCCGGCCCGGAGGCGGTGACCGACGGGCTGCCGCTGAGCGCCGTGGTCGAAGGGGTGCTGTCCGACGCGGCGAAGGGCGCGGGCGCCGGCCTGATCGGCAGCCTGACCCTGTACGTCCTCATGTGGTGGAGTCGGCGCGCCCTTGCGGCAACCCGCCTCCGCCGGGTCAGAGTTGACGCAGTACGCCCGGGCCCGCAGGGAGAACGCGGGGCCGTTCACCGACAATCGGAACACCAGGCAGAGTCCGATGGCCGGAGCGGTACCCGGCCGACCAGATGAGGGGAACACGTGCGTCCAGATCATGATCAGGATTCGCTGAGCTTCGCGTTACTCGGCGAGCTGCGGGTCCGGCGCGCCGGCACGGACCTGTACCTCGGCGGCCCGCAGCAGCGGTCGGTACTGGCCGCCCTGCTGCTGCGCCCGAACGCGGTCGTGACGGTCGACGAGCTGATCGACGGCCTGTGGGGAGACCGGCTGCCCGGTGCGCCCGACACCAGCTTGCGCACCTACGTGTGGCAGCTGCGGAACCTGCTGGAGCCCGTGCGCACGGCGCCCAGGGTGCTGGTCTCCCGAACGGGCGGCTACCGTCTGGCCGTCGAGCCGGACCGCGTGGACCTGTGGCGGGTCAAGCGCTTGCAGGAACTGGCCGGGACGTGCGCCGCCGAGCGCCCGCGGGACGCCCGGAACGCACTGGGAGAAGCCCTGGCCCAGTGGCGCGGGGAGCCGCTCGCCGGCCTGCCGGGGCCGCTCATGTGCCGCGAGCGGGAACGGCTTTCGAGGCTGCGCCTCACCCTCCTGGAGGAGCGCCTCGCCCTCGACGTGGCCCTCGACGCTCCCTCCGGCTACCTGTCGGAGCTGGAGCAGCTGGCCGGTGACCACCCGCTCCACGAGCGCCTCCAGGAACTGCTCATCCGCGCGCTGCACCGGCAAGGGCGGGCGTCCGAGGCGTGTGCGGTCTACGACGCGCTTCGATTACGGCTGGTGGAGCAGCTGGGGATCGAACCGGCGCCCGCGCTCACGGAGTTGTGTCACGATCTGGGTGTGGATGCCGCCATGCGATCGAGGGCCGCTGAACCCGGTCCGGGCTTACGCCCAGACGTACCGTTATCGCCCGCGTCGGCTGACCGAGGCGCCGAACGAGACGTCGAACGAGACGTCGACCGCGGCGCCGAACGAGACGTCGACCGCAGCGCGGGCGATGCGGCCGACAGTGAAGCCCTGGACCAACTCCCTCCGGTGCTGGCACAGTTCATCGGACGGCAGGAGCACATCGCCGGAATCGGACAAGCGCTGACCGGGCAAGCACCGGCCGGACGGACCAGCCCCGCACTGCGACTGGTGACCGTGACCGGGATGGCCGGGGTGGGGAAGACGACCCTCGCGGTGCGAGCCGCCCACACCGTGCGCCCGGACTTCCCCGACGGCCGGCTGTACGCGGATCTGCGCGGCGCCGACCTGGTGCCCGCGAACGCGTCCGACATCCTGGCGGACTTCCTGACAACGCTGGGCGTCCGGGCGGCAGTTGTGCCCAAGGACCTCGAAAGCAGGTCGGCGCTGTTCCGGACCGCCAGCGCGGGACGACGGCTGCTCATCCTCCTGGACAACGCACGCGACGGGGCCCAGATCCAGCCGTTGCTGCCCGGCTCGTCGGACTGCGCCGTCATCGTCACCAGTCGCACGGTGCTCACCAGCGTGCCGTCGGTCCTGCACGTCGCGCTGGACGTGTTCAGCGAGCCCGAGGCGATCGGCCTGCTCGACTCGGTCATCGGCGCGGCACGCCGGTCCGGACAGGGCCCCCAGGCCAGGATGCTGGTCGATGCCTGCGGCCGGCTCCCCCTGGCCGTACGGATCGCCGCGGCCCGGCTCGCCGCCACCCCGGACCAGCCGATCGCCGAACTCGTCCGGAGCCTGGCCGACGACCGCGAGGGCATCGACGCCCTGCGCACGGGCGACCTGGCGATCGAGCAGGTCTTCGAGCTCAGCTACCGGCTGCTCCCACCACCCCTGGCCACGGCGTTCCGGATGCTCTCCTGGGCGGAGCCCGACCTCGGTCTGGCGTCGGCAGCCGCAGTCCTGGGCCTGGCGGAGTACCAGGCGGAGCGGCTCGCGGAGTCGCTGGTGGACCAGGCGCTGCTGGAGTCGACGGGCGCCGGGCGCTACCGCTACCACGACCTGGTGCGCGCCTTCGCCCGCCGGGCGTCGCTGCGGACCGGCGACCACGAACGGGCCGGCGCCCAGCAGCGGCTGCTGACCCATCTGCTCGGCTGCGCCCGTACGGCCTTCACCCTCGCCGTACCCGGCGACCCGGTCGCCGACGTCTTCGGCGAGCCGCTCCAGCAGTCGGCCGCCCCGGCTTCCTTGCGCCCCTCGGTATCCCCGGTATCCCCGGTATCCCCGGTATCCCCGGTCTTCGCGGATCTGGCGGACGCCCGCCGGTGGGCCCGGACCGAGACACCCGGCGCCGTGGCGCTCGCGGCCGCCGTCGCGACGGACACCCTGCGCGCCCTCGCCGACGGCCGGCCCTCGGCGATGACCGACCTGCGGGCGGCCGTCAACCTGCTGATCGCCCTCAGCCCGCTCGGCCTCGGCGCCGTCGGCGGCCGAGCGGAAGACGCCACCCGCACGCTGATCGCCGCCGCCGTCGCGGCCGGCGACCGTTGCGCGGAGGGCCGGTCGCGGTTCCTCCTCGGCACGGTCCTGCTGGCCCGGGCCCGGCTCGGCGAGGCCGGCGCACAGGCCCGGCAGGCGGCCGAAGCCTGCCGGGAGGCGGAGGACCCGGCCGTTCTCCGGCAAGCCCTCAACGACCTGGGCCTCATCGCCCAGGCCGAGGGCCGGCACGAGGAGGCGATCGCCGCCTTCGACGAGGCGGTGGCGCTCGCCCGGCAGCTCGGCCACCGGTCCGGCGAGGTGGCGAGCACCGCGAACGCGGCCCTGTCCCGCATCCGCACCGGCCACGTGGCCACGGCGGTTCAGACCTGTCGGCGGATCCTCGCCGAACCCGGGGGGACCGCCGACGTCGCGATGACCGCGTACGTGCACTACGTCCTCGGCCTCGCCTACCAGGAACTGGGCCGACTCGACGACGCCGCGGCGCAGCTGCGGTCCTGCATCTGCTGCGCGGGCGTCACCGGCGATCTCAACCGGGAGTCGGCCGCCCGAAGCCGCCTGGCCGACGTCCTGCGCCTGCTCGGACGGCTCGACGAGGCCGTTCAGCAGGCGGAGCGGGCACTGGACCTCGCAGAAGCAGGTGGGCGACAGCGCGAACGCGCTCTCGCCCACCTGGTGTTGGCCCATGCGATGACCGCCCGCAGCGACCACCACGCCGCCCGGCATCAGGAAGCGAAGGCGCGCCTACTGCTCAGCCGCCTCAGCGCCCCGGAGGCCGCCGACGTGACGTCGATGCTGGCCGCCCTGGCGACCGCCGACCGGACCCCTCACCCCCGGTAGCGGATGACGAGACCGGTGCCGTTCCACGCGATGCGCCCCGAGAGGCAGTGCACGTCGGCCGACCCGCCGCAGGCCTGCGCCGACGGCTCGGTCGGCGAGCCCTGTCGCACGGGGGCCCCCGCGCCCACGGCAACAGCGCCCACCACCGGCACCAGCACGGCCGCACCGGCAACAGCCGTACGGACAACAATCGTTCGAAACACGGATGACGCTCCCTACGTACCTATGGCAAGACGTCCGAACGCTCGCAGGGGCCGGTAGACATCAGATCAACGCAACCGTCACTCCCGTCTCTCCCGTCACTCCCGCACACGCACACGCACACGCACACGGACACGCACACGCACACCGCACCGCACCGCACCAACAGGAGGTTGGGAACCATGGCCCAGCAGTTCGGTGACTACCAGAACGAGATCTACTTCGAGGGCCTGCGCGGGGTGCAGCCCGCCCTGCCGATGACGTACGCCGGGCTGGAGGCCGGGGCGCAGGCCGCCCTCCCCCCGTCGATCTGGTCGTACGTGGCCGGCGGCGCGGGGGACGAGCACACCCAGCGCGCCAACGTCCGGGCCTTCGAGCGGTGGGGCCTCTACCCCCGGATGATGGTCGGCGCCGCCCGTCGCGACCTGACCGTCGAACTTTTCGGCCACACCCTGCCCTCGCCGCTGTTCCTGGCGCCGGTCGGCGTGATCGGCCTCTGCGCCCAGGACGGCCACGGAGACCTCGCAGCCGCCAGGGCCGCCGCCCGCACCGGCGTGCCGATGGTGGCCTCCACCCTCACCGTCGACCCGCTGGAGCAGGTCGCGGCCGAGTTCGGCGGCACGCCCGGCTTCTTCCAGCTCTACACCCCGACCGACCGCGACCTCGCCGCCAGCCTGGTGCACCGCGCGGAGGCGGCCGGCTTCCGGGGCATCGTGGTCACCCTGGACACCTGGATCACCGGCTGGCGCCCGCGCGACCTCGCCACCTCCAACTTCCCCCAGCTGCGCGGCCACTGCCTGGCGAACTACTTCACCGACCCGGTCTTCCGGGCCCGCCTGGCCAAGGCCCCCGAGGAGGATCCGGGCGCGGCGATCCTGGAGTGGGCCGGTATCTTCGGCAACCCGCTGACCTGGGACGACCTGCCGTGGCTGCGCTCGCTCACCGACCTGCCGATCATCCTCAAGGGCGTCTGTCACCCCGAGGACGTCCGCCGGGCCCGGGACGGCGGCGTCGACGGCCTCTACTGCTCCAACCACGGTGGCCGCCAGGCCAACGGAGGCCTGCCCGCCCTGGACGCGCTGCCCGCCGTGGTCGAGGCGGCGGGCGCTCTGCCGGTGCTCTTCGACTCCGGGGTGCGCAGCGGCGCCGACGTGGTCAAGGCGCTCGCCCTCGGCGCCACCGCGGTCGGCGTCGGCCGCCCGTACGCGTACGGGCTGGCGCTCGGCGGCGAGGACGGCATCGTGCACGTGCTGCGCTCACTGCTGGCGGAGGCCGACCTGCTCATGGCGGTCGACGGCTACCCGGCCCTGGCCGACCTGACCCGCGAGGCGCTGGTGCGCCTCTGAGACGCAGACGGCCGACGGCCGACGGCCGACGGCCGAAATTCACGACACGTATTCGGTGGCGATGCGGTCCGTGCTTCCCCGGACTACGTGAACCCGGTTGTGTGAAAGCGGTCCTGACCGGATCTTTGTGGTCGGCTTTGACCGTCAGGAGTTCATGTGTATGACTGGCCGTCACTTGACTGTGATCTGCGGGTTCGTGGAGCCGTCAAGACCTTGAATCAGCCATGACGCGCACGTAGATCCATCGTTGACTGATCATTGATCAGCTGCTCGTAGGTTTTTCTCGTCGGAGGCGATCGGTTCCGCCCCAGGGTGGACGTCACCGATGACGCGAGAGCCTTCGGGGAGTCGTCCCCTGAACCGGAACGGAGTATTCATTCTATGAACACCAACGACCTCGACCAGGTCATATCCGAGTTGACCCGGATCAAGAAGGAGTATGTCGAGCAGCGTTCGGCTTTCGTCCCTGGAGAGCGCATGGCCGGCTTACTGAAGGGGCTCGGTGCCACCGATGCCGACCTGGCCCAGCTCCAGCGGGTGAGCGACGACCTGCCGGACGACCCCACCCTCCCCTTCCGCCAGTCGAAGAACGGCCGCTTCCACTTCGACGTGAAGAACGGGACGATCGACCGGGGCGAATTCCAGCCGTTCGCGCTCTCGGCGGACGAGGACTTCGTACGCCATGACTCCGGACAGAAGCGTGAGTTCGCGGAGGTAGGTGACGACCTCCAGCTGAACCGGGCCTTCCAGGGGCTGCTCCTGTTCAAGGCGTTCATGGTCCAGGACGTGGAGATCGCGCACCGCCCGAAGCTGGACTACGACTACCCCGGCTGGGTGTGCACCCTGTTCAACCTGCGGACCGTCACCACGCCCGAACTCGTCGGCGAGCCCGCCCTCGAAGGGGTGCACAGCGACGGCGTGGACCACACCATGACCACGCTGCTCGGCAGTGAGAACATGACCGCCGACAGCGCGATCACCTTCCTCCACGACATGCGGCAGATCAACGCGGTCCGCTGGGACGAGGTCGAGCCGGAGCTCGTCGTGGGCCAGTACCAGCACCGCCACTTCCTCGACACCATGCTGGTCGTCGACCACGAGCGGAAGCACAGCCTCTCCCCGGTGGTCGCCGCCGACCCGCAGCAGACCTCCACCAGGGATATGCTGATCTTCTTCACGCGGAAGCCCGCCCTGGAGGGTCACATCTCCCACACGCACGACTCCCTCGCCTGCCACTCCGCCCTGCCGATGTCGGTCGGGTTGCTTCCCTCGGTGATGGTCTGATGGCGGCGGACGGGATCACGATCACCGACTTCCTGGACGTCGACATCCGTGCGGGCCGGATCGTCCGCGCCGAGGCGTTCCCGCGCGCCCGCCGGCCCGCGTACAAGCTGTGGATCGACTTCGGCGAGCTGGGCGTTCGGAAGTCCAGCGCCCAGATCACCGACCTGTACGCGCTCGATGACCTCGAAGGCCGCCTGGTGATGGCCGTGGTGAACCTCCCGCCCCGGCAGGTCGCGGACTTCATGTCCGAGGTCCTCGTCCTCGGAGTGCCGGGCGAGGGCGGCGGCGACGTGGTCCTGATCGCCCCGGACCGGGAGGTCAAGCCGGGAGCGCGGCTGCTCTGACGGCGAACCGGCAGGTCACCGGCCGGACGACCGGACCGGGCCGGGGACGCCGCGGAGGAGCGGCCTGACGTCACCCCGCGGGAGCCCGGGGGAGATTCCCCCGGGCTTCCCGACCGGCCGGCCCGGTCCCGTTCGTGGAGGGTGAACAACCTCT
Organism: Kitasatospora sp. NPDC091276; assembly: GCF_040684355.1. Lineage (NCBI taxonomy): Bacteria > Bacillati > Actinomycetota > Actinomycetes > Kitasatosporales > Streptomycetaceae > Kitasatospora > Kitasatospora sp. NPDC091276. The sequence continues at coordinate 57,632 of NZ_JBFBFU010000031.1, forward strand.
TCCGGCGCACCCCCGCCGGCCGGGTCCTGCACTGATCGTTCAAAACTCCGTCCGCGCATGCCGGGGAAGCCGGGGCCGGTCGGGGCGGGGGTGATCCTGGCGTCCAGGGTGGGCAGGGCGCTGACGATGTCGCGGTGGACGAGGTGTTCGGGCGTGCCGGCCGGACGCCCGGGGCAGTTGCGGGGTGGCCGGCGCGCACGCCTGCGCGTGGCCGGTGGGCCGCGCCGGTGTGCGCGCCGCTCCGCCGGGTGTCAGACGGCGGGCTGTTGCTGGGTGACGCAGTGGATGCCGCCGCCGCCGGCGCCGAGGTAGTCGATGTCGAGCTGCTCGACGGTGCGTCCGGGGAAGAGCCGGGCCAGGGTCGCCCGGGCGGCGGCGTCGGCCGTGCTGTCTCCGAACTGGGCGGAGATCACGGCGCCGTTGCACGCGTAGTAGTTGGCGTAGGAGGCGACGAAGTTCTGGTTGGTGGAGCGGATCTTGTCGTAGTCCGGGCCCTGGAGTCTGGTCACCGCGGTCGGACCGCCTGCGGCCGTCGTGGCGGCGGACAGGATCTGGTACTGCTCGCGCGCGTCGCTGGCCCACGCGTCGGTGTCGGTCGCCAGCGGCATCTGGACCAGCCCGGCGCCGGGGGCGAGGAAGCGCGAGGTGGCGTCGACGTGGTCGTCGGTGATGTCCTGGTTCCTGATGCCGGTGAACCAGATGACCTTGGACGCGCCGTAGGCCTGGCACATCGCGGTCTCGATCTGCGCCTGGCTCATCCCGGGGTTGCGGTTGTCGTTGACGATGCTGCTGCGGGTGGCCATCAGGGTGCCGGCGCCGTCCTGTTCGATGGCGCCGCCTTCGGCGATCAGGCCGGCGGCGGTGAACGGCACCCCGACGTAGGCGGCGATGCGCCGGGCGACCAGCGCGTCGTTGGCGTGGGTCTGCCGGTTTCCCCAGCCGTTGAAGTTGAGGCCGACGGCGTCGAGGGCTCCCGGCCCGTCGGTGCGGAAGACCGGGCCGGTGTCGCGCATCCAGCAGTCGTCGACGGGGATGGTGGTGATCACGGTGACCGACGAGCCGCACAGGGAGCGGGCCTTGGCGGCGCTCGCGGGGTTGGCGCACATGATGACCGGCTCGTACTTGGCGATGGTCCTGGCGATCAGCGCGATGTTCGACTGGACGCCGCCGAGCTGGCTGCGCCAGATCGCGGTGCTGTCGGGCCAGGCCATCCAGGTCCGGGTGTGCCGCGCGCCGTCGATCGGGACGGCGAACGCACCCGCCAGTGCGGTGTCCTCGCTGCGGGAGCTGCGGGAGCTGCGGAGGCCGGCCGCCGCGGCGGCTGAGCCTGCCGCCGACGTCACGGCCAGGCCGGCGGCGGTGAGGCCGGCCGCGGTGAGGAACTGTCGTCTGCCCAGGCCGGGCCTGTCCAGGCCGGGTCTGCTCGGGACGTGATCGTTCATCGGGTCCTCCGGTCAACTGCCCGTCTCGGCAACGGGATTGACTCGAAAGGTAGAACTAACCGAGCGCTCGGTCAATTATCTGCGCATCATCGGACGAGGATTTCTGGAGCGGGGGCGTGGGTCGGACACGCCCTAGAGTTGCGCCATGGCGACAGGCGAGAAGGAACAGGTTCAGGCGGCCCCCGTGGTTCCGCAGGGGCGCACGCGCTCGTCGGCCAAGGGGGAGCAGACCCGGTCACGGCTCGTCTCCGCCGCCCGGACCCTGCTGGCCGGCGAGAGCGCCGGGCGCTTCACCACGCGCAACGTCGCCGCGCTGTGCGGCGTTTCGCACGGGATGTGCCACTACCACTTCCGCGACCGCACCGATCTGATCGTGGCGGTGATCGAGGACATCCGGCCGGAGTGGATCTCCCCGCTGGAGGAAGCGGTGGACGGCCCCGGCGACTTCGCCGAGCGGGCCGAGCGCGTGATCGGCCTGCTGACCCGGGGCGAGAGCCCGGACCTGTCGCACCTGCACGCGGCCCTGCACTGGCACGCCCTCAACGACGAACGCGTCCGGGGGAGTCTGGAGCAGGAGTACCTGCGCTGGCGGTCGTGCTTCGTCCGGCTCTTCCAGGTGCTCGCCGACGAGCGGGGCGGCGGCATCGACCCGCGACCCCTGGGCGAGGCGGTCGCGGCGGCGGTGGACGGCCTCGCGGCCATCCAGTCCCTCGACTCGAACGTGGACGCGGCGACGGTGCTGGGGACGCTGGTGCGCGCGCTCGCCGAAGCACCGTCCGGGACGGCACAGGCCCCGGCCGACGCCGGGACGGCATAGGCCCCGGCGTCGTTCGTCCGTCGGTCGGACGACACCGGGGCCCCGTGGAGTCCGCCGACCCCGCGGGACCCCGGCAGTCCGGAGGGCCCGGCAGTCCGGAGGGCCCGGCTACAGGGCCCGGCGGGCGGCCGCGATGGACCGCGGGTCCCAGCCCGGCCTGGGCACGGAGTCGAGCAGCAGCCGGGTGTAGGCGTGCCGGGGCCGGGCGAGGACCTCGGCGGTGGGGCCGGACTCGACGATCCGGCCGTGCCGCATCACGACCACCTCGTCCGTGACGCACCGGACGACGCCCAGGTCGTGGGTGATGAACAGGTAGCCGATGCCGGTCTGTTCGCGGATGTCGGCGAGCAGGTTGAGGATCTGCGCCTGCACCGAGACGTCGAGGGCGGCCACCGCCTCGTCGAGGACGAGGACGGCGGGCTCGACGGCCAGCGCGCGGGCGATGGCGACGCGCTGGCGCTGGCCGCCGGAGAGCTGGCGGGGCAGGGCCTCGGCCTCGCGCTCGCCGAGGCCGACCTGGTCGAGGAGTTCGGCGATCCGGCGGGGGTGGTCCGCGTCGGGGAAGTGCAGCCTGAGCGTTTCGCGCAGCGCGGCGCCGACGCTGGTGCGGGCGTCGAGGGACAGGTACGGGTCCTGGAAGACCATCTGGACCTCGCGGGCGCGGGCCAGCCGGTGGGCCCGGCCGCGCCGGTGCTCGGTGCGGTCCCGGCCGTGCACCAGGACGCGCCCGGAGTCCGCCCGTTCGAGCCCGACGACGATCCGGGCGGTGGTGGTCTTGCCCGACCCCGACTCGCCGACGATGCCCAGCGATCCGCCTTCGGCCAGGGTGAAGGAGACGTTGTCGACCGCCTGGACGCTCCCGTAGGCGCGGTGCAGGCCGACGGCCTCCAGGACGGTCTTCGGCATCGTCGGCTCTCCTCCGGGGCTCGTCGTGACGCGGCTCGTCGTGGCGGGGCTGGTCGTGGTGCGGCTACCGGCAGTGCTCCTAGGCATCGGCGGTCACCTCCGCGACGCGGTCGCCGTGGTGGCAGGCTGCCCGCCGGGCCGGCTCGTCGGCGAGCGGCAGCAGGGCCGGCGCCCGCTCGGTGCACACCTCGGTCGCGAGCGGGCAGCGGGCGGCGAAGGGGCAACCCGTCAGGTCCTCGCGCAGGCTCGGTGGCCTGCCGCCGATGGCGGCCAGCCGGCCCCGGGGGGTGTCCAGGCGGGGGGTGGAGGCGAGCAGCGCGGCCGTGTAGGGGTGGCGCGGCCGCTCGAACAGGGCCTCGGCGGGCCCGGTTTCGGCGATCCGCCCCGCGTACATGACGTAGACGCGGTCGCTGATGGCGGCGGCGAGTCCGAGGTCGTGGGTGACGAAGACCAGTGCGGTGCCGAAGCGTTCGCGCAGGTCGCCGAGGAGGGCGACGACCTCGGCCTGGGTGGTGACGTCCAGCGCGGTGGTGGCCTCGTCGGCGAGGATCAGGGCGGGGTCGCCCATCAGCGCCCCCGCGATCATGACGCGTTGCAGCATGCCGCCGGACAGCTGCCCCGGGTACCTGCCGAGCGTGGTCTCCGGGAGCCCGACGGCGGCCAGCATCTCCGCGGCCCGTCCGGCGGCGGCGTCGGCCCCGCCGGGGCCCCGGCGGCTGGTCTCGGTGAGGAAGTCGCCGATGCGCCGGAGCGGGTTGACGGAGGCGCGCGGGTCCTGGAAGACCATGGCCGCGGTGTCGGTGCGCAGGCGGCGCAGTTGCTCCGGGCTCATGGTGAGGACGTCGTCGCCGTTGACGCGCACGACGCCCTCGGTGGTGGCGCCGCGCGGCAGCAGCCCGAGGACGCTGCGGGAGGTGAGGCTCTTGCCGGAGCCGGATTCGCCGACGAGGGCGACGGTCTCGCGGGCGTCGACGGTGAGGTCGACGCCGTCGAGGACGGGCCGGGCCGTGCCGGGCAGACGCAGCCGCAGGCCCTGGATGTCGAGGACGTTCAACGGTCCCTCCTGGCGACCTGGTCGGCCCAGCGTTCGCCGACGACGTTGAAGGCGACGACGGTCAGCACGATGGCGACGCAGGGCAGGATCGCCGACAGCGGGTAGCCGTGCTGGATGGCGGTCTGGCCGTCGAAGACCATGCGGCCCCAGTCGGGGGTGAGCGCCGGGACGCCGAGTCCGAGGAAGGAGAGGCCGGCGAGGTCGATCAGGGCGTAGCCGAAGTTGATGGTGGACTGGGCGAGGACGACGGGGGCGATGCCGGGGATGATGTGGCGCAGGCAGATCTGGAGCCCGGAATGGCCCTGGACGCGGTAGGCCTCGACGTAGGGGCGGGAGCGTTCGGCGAGGACGAGTGAGCGGCTGAGGCGGCTGACGTAGGGCAGGTAGGCGATGGCGAGGGCGATCACCGGGGCGATCAGGCCCTCGCCGTAGACCGCGACGATCAGGATCGCCAGCAGCATGCCGGGGAAGGCGAAGACCAGTTCGGTGGAGCGGGACAGGACGGAGTCGAGCCAGCCGCCCCGCCAGGCCGCGGTGACGCCGATGGCGACGCCGGCCAGGGTGGAGAAGGCGACCACTCCGAGCGGGCCGAGCAGCGAGGTGCGGGCGCCGAGCATCAGCCGGGACAGGGTGTCCCGGCCGGCGGCGTCGACGCCGAGCAGGTGGTCGCCGGAGGGGCCGGCGAGGGCGTTGCCCAGGTCGACGGCGTTCGGGTCGTACGGGGCGAGCCAGGAGGCGAGCGCGGCGACCAGGACGACCACGGCGACGAGGCCGAGGCAGAGGTGGTACAGGGGTGCCCGGGCGGTGCGCAGGCGGGCGAGGCCGGGGCGGCGCAGGACGGTGGTGCTCATGCGGCGGACCTCTTCGGCGCGAGGGTGACCCTGGGGTCGACCAGCGGGTGCAGCAGGTCGACGACGAGGTTCACCGCCATGAACAGCCCCACCATGAGCAGGGAGATCGCCTGCACGGTGGGGAAGTCCTTGGTGGTGGTGGACAGTTCGAGGAGCTGGCCGATGCCGCCGACGCTGAACGCGGACTCGACCAGGACGGTGCACACCAGCAGGGTGGAGACGATCAGGCCTCCCGTGGTCAGGACGGTGCCCAGGGCGTTGCGGAACACGTGCCGGCGGATCACCTCGTGCTCGGCGACGCCCCGGCTGCGGGCCACGGTGACGTGCTCCTGGCCGAGGACCTCCTGCATCGCGGCGCGGGTGACCCGGGCGAGCATGCCGATCAGGTAGAGCGCCAGCGCGACGGCGGGCAGGGCCAGGTGCCACAGCATCTGGCCGGGTCCGTCGCCGGTGCCGCCGGTCGGGAACCAGCCCAGCTTCACCGCGAACAGGCCCTGCAGCAGGACGGCCGCGACGAAGGACGGGGTGCCGACGGCCACGGTGGTGGCGACCAGGACGGTCGAGTCCACGGCGCCGCCGCGGACGGCCCCGATCCAGCCGAGGAGCAGTCCGACGGCGACGACCAGGAGCAGGGCCATGGTGACGAGCAGGAGGGTGGCGGGCAGCCGGTCGGCCAGCAGCCGCGACACGTCGGTGCGGTAGGTGATGGAGCGGCCGAAGTCGCCGTGGACGATCTGGCCGAGCCAGCGCAGGTACTGCAGCAGGAACGGTTCGTCCAGGTGGTACTGGTCGTTGATCGCCTTGAGTGCCTCGGGTGAGGCGGAGCGGCCCGAGAGCAGGAAGCTGGCCGGGTTGCCCGGCGCCAGGTACATCGCGCCGAAGATCACGAAGGAGGCGCCGAGGAGGGTGGCCGCCATCTCGGCCAGCCGTCGTGCGGTGAAGCGCAGGAAGCTCACGTGGAGGCCCTCACGTCCGGGGGCGGGGCGGCGGCCGGGAGGACCGGCCGCCGCACGGTGGATCCGGGAGACGTCACTGGGCCGATCCCACGTCGGCCGCCCACGGGTAGTACATGTAGGAGATGGTGGTCGGGGCGCCGGTGATCCTCTTGTTGAGGAACACGGCGGTGGGCCACTCGGCGACCGGGATCCACAGCAACTGGTCGGACGCGGTCTTCTGGAGCTGCGCTTCGAGGGTGAAGCGCTCCGCCGGGTCGGCGGCGGCGGTCGCCTTGTCGACCAGGTCGTCGTAGGCCTGGTCGCTGTAGCCGGCGAAGTTCTGGTAGGCGCCGGTCTTGAAGTTGGCCAGCAGGTCCAGCGGGTCGGTGATGGAGTCGTAGTACGTCTCCGGGAACAGGTCGATGCCCTCGCGCGCCTTCGCGTCCGTGAACAGCGCGGTGAACGCGTTGGGCGCGATCGTCTTGAGCTGGACGTCGAGACCGATCCTGGCGCCGGCCGACTGGACGGCGGTGGCCAGCAGCGAGACGTCCTGGCCGATGGAGCTGGTCGCGACCGTGACGGTCTTTCCGGTGGCGCCGGCCTCCTTGACCAGGGCCTTGGCCCGGTCGATGTCCGGGGCGGTCGGGGTGAGCCCCTCGAACGCCTCCTTCCTGACGTCCGGCGGCGCCGCGGCCCAGGCCGCGCGGGAGGTGAGGGAGCCGGTGGCGCTGCCGGCGCCGGCGAGCCCGGTGCGCACGAAGCCGGAGCGGTCGAGGGCCAGTGACAGCGCCTTGCGGACACGGACGTCGCCGAGCACGCCCTTCATGTCGGTGACGTTGACGTTGACCGTGCTGAGGCCCTCGCCGAAGTAGAGGGTGCCCACGCCGCTCCTGCTCAGGCGGTCGTAGCTCTCGGTCGGGATCAGGTAGCCGCCGTCCGCCTCACCGCTGATCATGGCGTTGACGCGCGCCGAGGGGTCGGTCAGGAAGCGGAAGTCGACCTTCGCGGACTTGGCCTTGGTGCCCCAGTAGCCGTCGAAGCGCCGCAGCTGGATGGACTGGCCCTTGTTCCAGGAGCCGAGCTGGTAGGGGCCGGTGCAGTCCAGGCTGCCGGAGGTGCCGTAGTCCTTGCCGGCCGCCTCGATGCCGACCTTGGACGCGACGACGCCCGCGGCCGTGGCCATGTACTGGTTGAACTGCGAGTCGGGCTGCTTGAGTTTGACGGTGACCTGGAGCGGGCCGCTCTTGGTGACGGTGCTGACGTTCTGGAACTGCTGGGCCCAGGCCGCCGCGTTGTCGGGGTTCATCTGCCGGCCGAGGCTGTACACCACGTCGTCGGCGGTCATCACGCCGCCGTCGTGGAAGTGCACGTCGGGCCGCAGGTCGTAGACCCAGGTGGTGGGGTCGGGGCTGGTCGTCCTCGCTGCGAGCCCGGGGGCCAGGGTCAGCTGCGGGGTCCACCGCATCAGGCTCTCGCACACGTTGGACAGGATGGTGTTCTGCGGGTAGTCGAACGCCGAGATGTAGTCGAGGGTCGGCGGCTCGGCGTACACGGCCCAGCTGAACGAGTCGAGCCGGCCCTTGGCGGCCGGGGTGTCGGCGGACAGCTTGTACGCCTGGTCGCCGCTGCCTCCGTCACCGGTCTTCGGCGGCCCGGCGCAGGCGGCGACCAGGGCGAAGGCTGCCAGGGCGGCGGCCGGCAGGGCGTGGCGGCGGTGCGGGGATCTGTGCTCCGGGCGCTGGCTTCGTGGCATCGAGGGTTCTTTCTTCCAGGCTCAACGGGGGTCCGGCGGGCGGGGGGAGGGGGTGGCCCCGGCAGCACGGGTTCGCTGCCCGGGCCGCGGCGACGGGCGCGGCGAGGGGTGGGGCGAGGGGCGGGTGGCTGGGCGGGCGGGCGGCTCAGGCGGTGGGCACCTGCTGGGTGATGCAGTGGACACCGCCGCCGCCGTAGGCGATCACCCGGGAGCGGACCCCGACGACCTTGCGCCCGGGCAGGGCGGCCGCAATGGCGGCGAGGGCCCCCTCGTCCTCCGGGACGTCGGCGACCGGGACGACGACGCCGCCGTTGGCGATGTAGAAGTTGAGGTAGCCGACCTCGACGTCGGTGCCGTTGACCTCGACGAAGGCGCTCTGCGGGACTTCGAGGATCTCCAGCTTGCGGCCCCGGGCGTCGGTGGCGGCGGCCAGGACGGCGTGGTTGGCGCGCATGCGCTCGTGGTCGGGGTGGTCGGGGTCGGCGGGGAGCTGGACGATCACCTTGCCGGGGGCGACGAACGCGCAGACGCCGTCCACGTGGCCGTCGGTCTCGGTGTCCAGCAGACCGCCGTACGGCAGCCAGATGATCGTGCTGACGCCGAGCTTCGCGATCAGTTCGGCCTCGATCTCCTCCTTGCTCATCCCCGGGTTGCGGTTCGGGTTGAGCAGGCACTGCTCGGTGGTGATCAGCGTGCCCTCGCCGTCGACCGTGATCGCCCCGCCTTCGAGGATCATCCGGGAGTCGACGCGCTCGACGCCCAGGCGCTCCAGCAGCCGCCCGGCGATCAGGTCGTCGGTGTCGTACGGGTGGTGCTTGCCGCCCCAGGCGTTGAAGCGGAAGTCCACACCGGCCCGCCGGCCGTCCTCGCCGAGGACGAAGATCGGCCCGGAGTCGCGGAACCACGAGTCGTCGATGGGGAGTTCCACGACCTCGACGCCCTGCCCGCACAGCTCCTGCGCCTCGGCGCCCCGGCCTGGCAGCGCGACCATCGTGACCGGCTCGAACTCGGCGATCGCCCGGGCGACCTGGGAGTACTCCCGCTTGGCCTCCTCGAAGGTCTCCCCCCAGAGGTCCGACCTGGTCGGCCAGGCCATCAGGCACCCGTCGTGGGGGGTCCACTCGGCCGGCATCTGGAACGTCATGACGGATCCTTCTCTCTTGTTTTAATTTTCAGTCAGGATGGGGTCGAGAGTGGCCGACCGAGGTGGTCGGCGGGGGCTCGGCCGCGCTCAGCCGGCGGGCGGTACGGCGGGCTGCGACTGGGTGGAGCAGTGGATGTCGCCGCCGCTCGCGATGTCGTCGATGTCGGGCTGGACCACGGTGCGGTCGGGGTACTTGGCCTGGAGGATCGCGTAGGCGACCCCGTCCGCGTAGCGCCGAATCCGAGCAGGCCGCGGCGGGTGGGAACGGGCGTGTCCAAGAGGACTCCCTTGAGGGCGGGAGGTGTGGGGTGACGCACATCTTGGCTGCAACTAAAAATTCAGTCAATACCCGATACATACGGTATCGCGGGTTTCCTTGCCGCACCGGCCTGCCGTGAGCCCGCCGCGAGCTTGCCGTGAGTCCGCCGCGAGCCACGGGCTGGGGCCATCCGCCTGGCCGTACGGGAGTTGGGCCCTAAAACTTTGATCAGGAATTCCTCCGCGCGAGGCCCCGGCCGGGTAGGATGATCGCTCGTGTCGGATCGTCGAACAGAGATACTCGTCGCCGCCACCCGCGTCATCGCGCGGCGTGGTGTGCGCGGGCTGCGCGTGGGCGAACTGGCCGCCGAGGCGGGGGTGTCCACCTCGCTGCTGTACTACCACTTCACCGACCGGGCCGGGCTGCTCCGCAAGACCCTGGAGTTCATCAGCGACCGGGCGGACCGCTACACCGCGGAGGGGGACTCGGCGGGGTACTCGGACGATCCCCGGCGTGATCTCGAACAGGTCCTGCTCCTGGAACTCCAGGACGCCCCGGACGTGCGGGAGAACAGCACGGCCTGGGGGGAGTTGAGGGCCAGCGCGGTCTTCGAGCCCGATCTCCGGGAGGAACTGGCACGGGCCACCCACGCCTGGGTGCACGACGTCGCGGACCTGCTCGGCCGCGCCCGCCCCGAGGCCACGGCGCCGGCCCACACGGCCTCCGCCGAACGCCTCACCGTCCTGATCGAGGGCCTCAGCGCCCGCTGGCTGACCGGTTCGATGCCGCTGGAGCACGCGCGACGCTTGCTCCGGGAGGCGATCGAGGTGGAGTTGGAGGCGCTGCCGGCCGTCGTGCGGTGCCGCTGCTGACCGATCCTCCACCTGCCCGAGGTCCGGGGCAGGCCGCCGCCGGCGCCCGTGCACCCCGCCGTCGCGGAGACTCCGTAAAAACCCGTTTGGCGGACGAGGTGACCGCTGCTATGTTTCCGGAGGCCGTGCGAGAGAACGAGGAGGTGGTACCCGTGAACGCAGTATTCACATGGGTGCTCTCCTCCGGGGTCACGGTCGGGCGATAGGTCGTCCGGGAGCGCCGTATCCGAGCCCTCCCGAAAGGCACGACCATGCACTTCACTTCTGAACAGCGCCTCGACGACGGTGTCCTCGAGCGCGAGTTCACCCTCGGCGAGATCCCCGGCATCCTGTGGACGCCCGGAGCCGCATCCGCACCGGCGCCGCTGATCCTGCTCGGCCACCCTCCCCTCGGACTGCGCAGGATGTACCCGCGACTGGTGGCCCGGGCCCGGCACGCCGCGGCGGACGGCTTCGCCACGGCGACCATCGAGCTCCCCGGAAGCGGCGACCGGCCTCGTTGGCCCGCCGTGGAGCAGGCCCGCGCCGACCTGCGCCGGGCGCTGGAGGCCGGCGAGCCGGTCGGCGACGAGATCGTCGACGCCCTCATCCTCCCGCTGGTCGACAAGGCGGTCCCGGAATGGCGGGCCGCCCTGGACGCCCTCCTCGCGCTGCCCGAGATCGGCGGCCCGGTCGCGTACTCGGGGGGAGTGATCTCCATCGGGATCCGGCTGGCGGTGGTCGAGCCGCGCATCTCGGCCGCCGTTCTGTTCGCCGGCAGTTTCGTGCCTCGCTCCATGTTCGAGGAGGCCCGGCAGGTCACCATTCCGCTGCATGTCCTGCTGCAGTGGGACGACGAGGGGAACGACCGGCAGGCGGCCCTGGACCTGTTCGACGCCTTCGGCTCGAAGGAGAAGTCCCTGCACGCCAACATGGGCGGGCACACCGGCGTCCCGCAGTTCGCCGGGGACGCCGCGGCCCAGTTCTTCACCCGACACCTGAGGTGAGGCCGGGCCGTCGGACCGGCGGCAGACGATAGCTGATGCCGACTGCCTGCCACTCGCCGAGGGCAGGCCCCGGCCGTCCACAGCTCTCTGCACCGTGGGCCCCTGCTGAACTCTCGGCAGGGGCCCGTGCTGCCTGAAGTCATCAGCGGTTCGATTTCTGTGGAGCGTTCGAGGAGACCGCACGCCCCGGCGGGTGTCAGACGGACCGGGCGTTCACCCGACGGCCGGGATGTCGTGGGTGGCGCAGTGGATGCCGCCACCTCCGGCGGCGATGTTGTCGATCTTGACGGGGACGATCTCGCGGTCGGGGAAGTGCTGCTTGAGGATCTGCTGGGCGCGGTCGTCGGCGCGGTCGTCGCCGAACTTCGGGAGGTAGACGCCCTTGGAGCCGACGTAGAAGTTCGTGTAGGAGGAGACGAAGGCGTCGCCGCGGCCGGTGATCCTGTCGGGGTCGGGCTGCTGGAGCTCGATGACGTCGAGCTTCCTGCCGCGGGCGTCGACGGCGTCCTTGAAGACGCCGCGGGCCTGGTCGGCGGAGCGGGACCAGACGTCGGCGGGTGAACCGGGGAAGGCCTGGTCGAGCAGGACGACTCCGGGGGCGGCGAAGCGGGTGAGGCAGTCGACGTGGGCGTCGGTGATGTCCTTGCCCCTGACGCCGGCCAGCCAGATCACGGTGGTGACGCCGAGGGCCTTCTTGAGCTCGGCCTCGACCTGGTCGCGGGACATGCCGGGGTTGCGGTTGCCGTTGACGACGGAGCTCTCGGTGACCAGCAGGGTGCCCTGGCCGTCGGTCTCGAAGGAGCCGCCCTCGGCGACCAGTTTCGTCTCGATGCGTTCGACGCCGTACTTGGCCAGGACGGTGCGGGCGATCTTGCCGTCGTTGGCGTGCTGCTGCTTGTCGCCCCAGCCGTTGAAGTTGAAGTCGACGCCCTTGACCTTGCCGCCCTCCTCGACGAACACCGGCAGGGTGTCGCGGGCCCACAGGTCGTCGACGGCGATGGGGACGACCTCGACCGCGGAGCCGCACGCGCTCTGCGCGGCGTCCTTCTGCTCGGGGCGGGCCATCAGGACGACCGGTTCGCGGGCGGCGATGGCCCGGGCCAGGCCGGCGATGTCCTTCCGGACGTCGGGGAGCTGGTCGCCCCAGACGCTCTCCGAGGCGGGCCAGGACATCACGGTGCGGACGTGCTTCTCCCATTCGGCGCCGAAGCGGCGCGCACCGGGAGCCGCCGAGGACCCGGACGGCTGCGGGGCCCCGGACGGCTGCGGGCCCTGCGTGGCGTCCTCGACGGGTTCGTCGAGGTCCGAACAGGCGGTCAGGCCGAGGGCGAGGACGCCCGCGCCGCCGAGGGAGCGCAGGATGGTGCGGCGGGACAGATCAGGGTAGGGCACGGGGATTCTCCGGTCAGGGGTAGCGCCGACTGCGAGCTCGCCGTCAACACTTTCATTGACTGAAAAGTCAGTCAAGCCCGAGGCCGGCCGTCCGCTGATGACGGGCGCCGCCAGCGTCGCGAACGCGAGGCCGCCGCGGACCAGTCATGAGGGCCGAGCGCGGCGCGGCCGGAGAATGGCCGGAAAGTGCCGCAACTGCCTTGCGCAGCAGGATTGTTGGAGGTCCCTGACGCGCCCATGCTGAATTCGCCCGGCCTGCGCCGGGCCGCCGGGTGGGCGGGCGGCTCAGGTACCCCACGCCCCGACGCTCGCGCGCCCCACCCTCACCCCCCACCTCAGGCTTCGCGGGAGAACCCTCATGGGAATGACCTCTGCTCTGCGACGTGCCTCGGTCGTGTTCGCCGGCGGCGTGGCCGCGGTCGGGCTGTTCGCGCCGACCGCCGCGGCCGCGGACACCCCGGTCGTCCTGGCCTGCCAGGCGACCCCGCCGATCGGGTCGGCACAGACCTTCAACCTCAACGCCGGTGTCAACGCCGCCGCGCCCGCCACCGTCACGGCCGGCAGCCAGTTCACCGTCACCCTGGCCCCCGACGCGCTCACCGTGCCCACCACGGTGGGTGGTTACAGCATCCAGTCGATCAGCAACATCGTGCTCACCGTGCCGGTCCCCGCGAACGCCACGCTGACCGGCGAGTCGCTGACCGGCGGCTCCGGCTACTCGGGCAGCGCGAGCGTCGCGGTGAACAACGGCAACGTCGTGCTCACGGTGAACGGGTCGGTCGGCGGCGGCGGCACCTTCACGCTCCCCGCGCTGACCCTGAACCTGGCCGCCGGGGCCTCCGGCAGCGTCATCAGCACCTCGGTGGCCGGTACGAGCTACGCGGACCCGGGGCTGACCTTCACGGCGACCGTGCCCGTCTCGTTCTTCACCGTCGACGTGCCCACCGCCTGCTACCCGGCCACCGCACAGGCGCTCAGCACCACGACGGTGAGCTGACCGGGGGCTCGCGCCGAAGGCGACCGAGGGAGAACAGCACCGGGGCCGGCGCACAGTGTGCGCCGGCCCCGGTGTCGGAAGTAGCGGGGACAGGATTTGAACCTGCGACCTCTGGGTTATGAGCCCAGCGAGCTACCGAGCTGCTCCACCCCGCGTCGGTAGTACCGACCGTACGGCACCGGCCGGCGATCACCTAATCGGACAGGGCGGCCAAGTGCAGGGGCGCCGGCCGCTGCACCCGGCCGCCCGATGTCCGAGCCTGCCGCTTCCTACGGGTGACGGCCGCTCCGGGACCAGGAGGGGGCTGCGCCCTGTTCCTCCTGCGGCGCGTACGGCTGGGGGGTACGGCTGGGGGTACGGGTAGGTGTGGTGATCCGGCGGCGTGGGCGACTGCAACCAGGGCTGGGACTGCGGCGACTGCGGCGCCTCTGCGCGGGGGTGCCCGGGGGCGGTGCGGGCGGTCGTACGGCCTGGACGCAGGGGCCACCACACGCTGCGGCCGAGGAGCGCGGCCAGGGCGGGCACCAGGACGACGGACAGCAGGAACGCGGAGAGCAGGATGCCGAGCGCGGTCGCGAAGCCGATCTGCTGGGTCGAGGGCTGCGGGGTCACGGCGAGGCTGGCGAAGGAGCCGGCCAGGACCAGGCCCGCCGTCGCGATGGCCGGGGCGGTGTGCCGGAGGGCGCGCGCGACCGCGGCCCGGGGCGGCCCGGGGTGTTCCATCTCCTCCCGGATCCGGTCACTGATCAGGATGTTGTAGTCGGTGCCGAGCGCGACCACGAACAGGAACAGGACCAGCGGCAGCGTGAAGTTGACGCCCGGCTTGCCCATCGCGTGCTGGAACAGCAGGGCGGCCGCGCCGAGGGTGGCCGCGAAGCCGAGGCCGACGGAGAGCATCAGGACGACCGGTGCGAGCAGGCTGCGCAGCAGCAGGAGGAGGATGACCCCGATCAGTGCCGCCGCGACCGGGAAGACCAGCCGCAGGTCGCGGTCGACGGCGGTGGAGACGTCGGCGAAGACGGCGGGGGTACCGCCGACGTGTGCGCTCAGGCCAGCCGGTGTGCTCTGCGCGACGGCGGCGCGGATCGGTCCGGAGACCAGGTCACGGGCCTGCTGGGACTGCGAGTCCGCGGTGAGGAACAGGTCGATTCTGGCGGCCTGCCGGTCCTCGCTCAGGACCGGCTTGGCGACCTGGCCGACGCCGGTGACCCGGGTGAGGCCCTGGGCGAGGCCGTCCAACGCGCCGGGGGAGAGCGCGCCGGGGGAGAGCGGGCCGGCGTCCTTGGCCTCGACGTAGACACTGGTCGGGTCCGCCACGCCGGCGGGCAGGACGCGGGAGATCTCGGCGGCGGTGGTCTGGGAGGCGGTCCGCGGTCCGCCGCCCAGACCGTAGTCCATCCTGATCCCGGCGAGCCCGCCGGCCAGGGCGCCCAGGAGGGCGAGCGAGGCGAGGACCATGACCACGGGCCGGCGGGCCACCAGGTCGGCGAAGCGGGCGGTGGCGCCGTCGCGGGGCACGGTCTTGAGGGCGCGTGAGGGCCAGAACAGTGCGCGTCCGCAGGCCGCGAGCACGGCGGGCATCAGGGTGAGGCTGGCCAGCAGCATGACCAGGACCGAGACCGCGACGGCCGGGCCGAGCACCCGGAACTGCCCGAAGCTGGCGACCCCGAGGGTGGCGAAGGCGGCGACGATGGTCAGCGCGGCCGAGGTGACCGCGGTGCCGACCTTGTGGCCGACCTCGGCGGCGGTGGCGCGGTGGTGGCGCTCGGGGTGGGCCCGCAGCTGCTCGCGGAAGCGGAACATCAGGAACAGGAAGTAGTCGATGCCGATGCCCAGCAGCACCACGCCGATCAGGCCCGGCACGGACGGGTCGAGCTTTACGCCGGTGAGCAGCGCGGTGCCCACGACCGCGCCGCCGGCCACGCCGCTGACGAGGGCCACCGCGATCAGCGGCAGCAGCGCGGCCAGGGCGCTGCGGAACACGAGGATGTGGAGCAGGATGATCAGGCCGACGGCGCAGGCGGACGCGACGGTCGCGAGGGTCTTGCCGTCGTCGGCGGAGTCGACCTGGTCGGCGAGGGCGCCGGTGAAGCCGGTCCGCAGTCCCTGGGCGGCGAACTCCGCCCGGGTGCCGTCCCGGAACGCCCGGTAGGTGTTCTCCAGGCCCGGATCGGCGGGGTTTCCGGTGAGGTTGGCGGAGAGCAGCTCGAAGGTCCCGTCCGGCGCGGTCATGGCCGGGTCGACCTGGGGGACCTGCGAGTAGTCCCGCTGAAGGGGCGCGGCGTCCTTGGGCGTGGGCATGGTGACCTTGAGGCGGCTCAGCCGCTTCGCCCCGTCGCCGATCTGCTGCCGGTCCGCGGCGGTCAGCGCCCCGCCGTCGGCCCGCGCGACCAGGACGGTCACCGGGTTGGCGTCGGGCTTCGTCCCGAAGTGGTCCTGGGCGATCTTCATGGCGGCGGCCGAGTCGTAGCTCTTCGGCAGGAAGTCGGCCGTCTGCGTCTGGGTCACCCGGTAGATCAATGTCTGGCTCAGGACGGTCAGGAGTATTCCCAGGACCGCCCATACGGCGATCACCTTCCACGGATTCCTGGTGGAGAATCCGGTCAGGGCGCGGATCACGATGTCCTCCGGCGGTGGTGCTGTCGCCGGGGATTTCCGGCACGTCTCCAGACCATCACGGCGTACCGGGCGTTCTCGTCCGAGCGCGGGAGGAGAACGCCGTCAGGACCTGAGCCCGCCACCAGGCCCGGACCAGGACCAGGGGCCTGGTCCGGGATCGGTCCCGGGTGCCGGCCCGGGGCCGGGGGCCACAGGGAGAATGGACCGCAGGCCCCCCCCAGGGCTCCGCGGGAACGGCTCACGGCTCGCGGCTCACGGACGACGGCACCCGGCCGACCGGCCACGGAAAGGACCACCACCAGCATGTCGACGCACCACCGGCCGCTGCTGCTGCCGCAGCCGCAGCCGCAGCAGCCGCCGCCGAGAGCCGACGGTCTGCCCTGGACGGCCAGTGACGCGCTGGTGGCCGTCGGGGCTGCCGCCCTGGACCTCCTCGGCTACTCGATCGGCGGCCCGGACGGAAGCCAGCCGATCGCCCTGACGGCGCTGGTCCTGCTCGTACTGGCGGCCATGCCGCTGCTCACCAGGCGCCGCTACCCGCTGGCGTCGCTGACGGCTGTGCTGGCCCTCGGCCTGGCCCTGAACCTGAGCGGGCCGGTGCCGCAACACTTCAACTGCACGCTCTGCATCGCGCTGTTCGCGGTCGCCCGCTCGCGCGGCCTCGTGGTGGCGGTGACGGCCGCCCTCGCGGCGGCCGCCGTACCGCTGCTGGGCCGGGGGCATCCGCTGCCGCCTCCGCTCTCGGGAGTGGTGGCCAACGTGCTCGCCGCGGCGCTGGTCATTGTCGCGGCCGAGGCGCTGAAGCGCTGGCAGCACGAGGTGGAGGTCAGGCGCAGGCTGCTGGCCGACCGCGCGGTCGCGCAGGAACGGCGCCGCATCGCACGGGAGTTGCACGACATCGTCGCCCACCACATCACCACCATGCAGCTGATGGCCGGCGGTGCCAGAGCGAACCTCGGGGGTGACATCGAGGTGGTGCGCGACGCCCTGGTCACGCTGGAGGGCTCCGGGCGGATGGCGCTGCGCGAGATGCGCCAACTGCTCGACGTGCTCCGGGCCGGCGACGAGCCGGAGGAGTCGCCGTCCGAGCCGCAGCCCGGTGTCGGGCACCTCGGTCGGCTCGTCGAGGAGTCCCGCAGGGCCGGCCTTCCCACCGAGTTCGCCGTCCTGGGGGAGGAGCGCCCGCTGTCGCCGAGCACCGGCCTGGCGGTGTTCCGGATCGTCCAGGAGTCCCTCACCAACACCCGCAAGCACGCCGGCCGGGCCCAGGCGCGGGTCCGGCTGACGTACCACCCGGACCGGATCACCGTCGAGGTGTCCGACAACGGCACCGCCGCGCCGGCCGACACCCTGGTGGGCGCCCTGGCGGGAGCGGGCGGTGCGGCCGGACCGAGGGCGGGCCGCACCGGGTACGGTCTGATCGGCATGCGCGAACGTGTCGCGCTGCAGGGCGGCAGCATGGTGGCCGGCGCCGTGGACGGTGGTGGCTTCCGGGTGATGGCCAGCCTGCCGGTGGCGCCGGCCGACGGAGAGGAACGGCTCGGATGACGGGAACCCCGGAGCGGATCAGGGTGCTGATCGCCGACGACCAGCCGCTGGTACGACGGGGCCTGGCCCTGATCCTGGCACCCGACCCGGCGTTCGAGGTGGTGGCCGAGGCGGACGACGGCCAGCAGGCGGTCGACCTCGCGCACCGGCACCGGCCCCACGTCGTGGTGATGGACATCCGGATGCCGGTTCTCGACGGCGTCCAGGCGACCGAGCGGCTCACACGGGAACTGCCGGACTGCCGGGTCCTGGCGCTGAGCACCTTCGACATGGACGAGTACGTGGTCGCCGCCCTGCGCGCCGGCGCCTCCGGGTTCCTGCCCAAGGACGTCTCCCCGGAGGAGCTCTCGGCGGCCGTGCGCACCGTGCACACCGGGGAGGCGGCGGTGGCGCCGCGCCTGCTCACCCGGCTGATCTCCACGTACGTCACCGCGCCCCGCCTGCCACCGGCACCGGTGCCGTTGCCGGTGTCCAGCCTGGGTGAACTGACGCCCCGCGAGATCGAGGTGTGGCACCTGCTGGCCACCGGCCTGGACAACGCCGAGATCGCGTCGGCGATGGGCATCAGCGTCTCCACGGTCAAGAACTACATCACCAGCATCTTCGCCAAGCTGAGTGTCCGCGACCGTGCCCAGGCGGTGATCGCGGCCTACGAGTCCGGCCTGGTCGAGGCCCGGCCCGCGAACCCGGCGGGCTGAGGCGGGCCAAGGCGGGCTGAGGCGGGCCGAGCCTGCCCGAGTCGGACTGATCCTGGCAGCGGTACTCCACAGACGGCCTCGCGGCCCCCGCCCACGGGAGCCGCGAGGCCGTCTGTCCGGTGTCCGCCCCCCCCGCGCAGGCAGGGGGCGCCCCGAGGGGTGGGGCGGTCAGCGGCAGAGGGCCGCGTCCAGGGCGTCCGCCATGTGCTGCGCGCCGGCCTCGCCCGGGATGGCGGTGACGGTGATGGCGGCGGCGCGGCCGTCGTCGGTGACCCCGTTGCGGGAGCGGTAGCCCGCGGTGGTCCCGCCGTGGCCCCAGGAGAGGCCGCCGCAGGAGAGCGGCTTGCTCTGCAGGCCCAGCCCGTAGCGGACCCCCGGGCCCAGGAGCTCGGCGGGGACGGTGGTGCGCATCTCGGCGAGCTGCGCCGCGGGCAGGAGCCGGCCGCCGAGGAGCGCGGCGTAGAAGGAGTTGAGGTCGGTGTTGGTGGAGACGATCGCCCCCGCCGCCCAGGCCGCCGAGGAGTCCATCTCGGTGTAGTCGATCGTCCGCGCGTCCGGGGAGCTGCGGTAGTAGCCGTGAGGGTGGGCCTCGTGGATGCCGGTGTCCCCGGGGGTGGGGAAGTAGGTGTGGCGCAGGCCGATGCGGTCGATGACGCGCTTGGTGATCTCCTCGCCGACGGGCCGTCCGGTGACCTTCTGGACGAGGAGTCCGGCGACGATGTAGTTGGTGTTGCTGTACTCCCAGCTGGTACCCGCGGGGAAGCGGGCCTGTTGGGCGAGGGCCGCGTCGAGGAGGTCGCGGGGCTCGAAGTAGCGGTACTGGATCGTGGTGAAGTCCGGGAGTGCGGGGGTTTCCATGTAGTCGGGCAGGCCGCTGGTGTGCTGGAGCAGCTGGCGGACGGTGATGTTGCGTCCGTCGATGCCGTCGCCGCGCAGCAGGCCGGGCAGGTAGGTCTCGACGGGGGAGTCCAGGCCGACCTTTCCCTCGGCGACGAGCTGGAGGACGACGACGGCGGTGAAGGTCTTGGTGTTGCTGCCGGCGCGTATCTGCCCGTCGACGGGGACCTTGGCGCCGGTGGCGAGGTCGCCGACGCCGGCGGTGTAGGTGCGGGTGCGGCCGTCGCGGCCCTTGACCGAGGCCAGTGCGGCGGGCAGGCCGTCGTCCTTCACCAGCGCGTTCAGGCTCGACTGGACGTTGTCCGGCTTGCCGCCCGCGAACGCCGCGGTCGGTGCCAGCACTCCGGCCGCCACGACGCCGGCGGCCACGGCTGCCGCCACCATGTGCCGACCACGGCGGATCCGGCGGGACGGGTTGTGCGGGACGTGCTCGTTCACGGAAGAACTCCTCTACGGGAAAGGGGAATCGGCGGGGTACGCGAGCGCGCGGGTTCCGCGCGCGCCGAGGCGCGCAGAACCCGCGGGTCGTACTGGTGCGGAAGCTCAGGCCGGATCGGGGAGGGTCAGCGGCACAGGGCCGCGTCCACCGCGGCCTCAGCGTGCTGCTCGGCCTCATCACCTGGGATCATGGTCACCGCGATGCTGGTGGCGCGGCCGTCATCGGTGGCGCCCCCGACGGTCCGGTAGCCCGGAATGGTCCCGCCGTGGCCCCAGTACAGGCCACCGCACGACAGCGGCCGGCTCATCAGGCCCAGCCCGTACCGGATGCCCGGGCCCACCCCGTCGGCGGGGACGGTGGTGCGCATCTCGGCGAGCTGGGCCGCCGGGAGGAGGCGACCGCCGAGGAGCGCGGCGAAGAACGAGTTGAGATCGGTGGTGGTGGAGACGACGGCGCCCGCCGCCCAGCCCCAGGACGGGTCCAGTTCGGTGTAGTCGCGGAACGAGCCGTCGGCGTCCCGGTTGTAGCCCTTGGGGTGGGCCTCGCGGATGCCCGTGTCCCCGGGGGTGGGGAAGTAGGTGTGGCGCAGGCCGATGCGGTCGACGATGCGCCGGTTGATCTCCTCGCCGAGCGGCCGCCCGGTGACCTTCTGGATGATCAGGCCGGCCAGCAGGTAGTTGGTGTTGCTGTACTCCCAGCTCGTGCCCGGGGCGAAGTGGGCCTTCTGGGCCAGGGCCGCGTCGAGGAGTTCGCGCGGTTCGTAGTAGCGCATCGGACCGGCGAGGATGGAGCCCTTGTCCACGTACTCGGGCAGGCCGCTGGTGTGCTGGAGCAGCTGGCGGACGGTGATGTTGCGTCCGTCGATGCCGTCGCCGCGCAGCAGGCCGGGCAGGTAGGTCTCGACGGGGGAGTCCAGGCCGACCTTTCCCTCGGCGACGAGCTGGAGGACGACGACGGCGGTGAAGGGCTTGGTGTTGCTGCCGATCCGTATCTGCCCGTCGGCGGGGACCTTGGCTCCGGTGGCGAGGTCGCCGACGCCGGCGGTGTAGGTGCGGGTGCGGCCGTCGCGGCCCTTGACGGCGGCCAGTGCGGCGGGCAGGCCGTCGTCCTTGACCAGCGCGTTCAGGCTCGACTGGACGCTGTCCGGCTTGCCGCCCGCGAACGCCGCGGTCGGTGCCAGCGCTCCGACCGTCATCACGCCGGCGGCCACGGCGGTCACGACCGCCACCGCCCGGTGCCGGCCGCCCCGGCGGGAGCGCGGGAGGCGGCTGTGCGGTGCATGCTCGTTCACGAAGGAACCCCTCTGAGGAATGGCGCCGGTGATTCCCGGCCTTGATCAAGAGGACCATTCAGGGGCAGGGGAGTTCGTCCGTACCCAGGACGAGACCGCACCCGGGAGCCGGCTCCCGGAGCCGCCCCCAGCCAGGACCGTGCTCCCGGCAGTGCTCTTGTCGACCTTCCGGTGGAGCGGCGCTTCGAACCGTGGGGGTGTGTTGTACTGCTGCGGTGAGCGCTGAATACGGGCTTGGCCAGGTCATCGCCAATCGTGAGCTGGCCTTTGCCGCTCCGGACGGGACGCAGAGTCCGGTGCTGCTGGAAATCGGGCTGCCCCGCCGCGACCCGGAGGGGCCGGACTGGTACTGCCCGTACCGGATCACCGGACACCCGGGCGTCGTCGACCGCGTGACGGCGATCTTCGGCGTGGACTCGTTGCAGGCCCTGCAACTCGCCCTGACCCGCCTTCCCGGCGAGTTGAGGGAGTTGAGCGAGTTGAGCGAGTCGAACGACGCCGCCGGGCTGACCTTCCTGGGCGGGACGGACTTGATGCTGGGGGGCGAGGGTTCCTGAGGGCGCAGAGCGGATGAGGCGTGACGGCGGTGACGGGGGCGGCCGCCTCGGACGGGGCGGGTGCCGGACAGGGCGCGTCCGCAGGTGGGCGCGCCCTGTCCGGCCCCTGTCCGGTGTGCTGTTTCAGTCGCGCTTGGCGATGGTGAGGAGCACGGCCGAATCCTCGATCGCTTCGACGCTGTGGCGAGCCTCGGGGATGGGGATCAGGTCACCGGCGCGGCCCTCCCAGCTGGTGTCGCCCTCGACGAGCCGCACGTGTCCGCGCAGTACCAGGAGGGTCGCGTCGCCGGGGTTGTCGTGCTCGGCGAGGCCCGAGCCGGCGGTCAGGGCGAGGACGGTCTGACGCAGTCCGCGCTCGTGGCCGGTGTAGACGGTCGCCGCGCTGCGTCCCGAGGAGGCTGCCGCCGCACGCTCCAGGTGCTCACGGGCCTGTGCGTCCAGAGAAATCGTCTGCATGCTCCCCAGTATCTCGGACCGGAAGGCCGATGGGGCAGCATGGGTGACGGACCACCACCGGGATCCGTGGCACCCCGCGCCTGCGCGGGCGCGCATCCCCGCCCGAACGGAAGACATCTTCGTGACCGATACCGCCGCCGTCCCCTCCGAGCAGATCCGGGCCCGTCTCGCCGGGTACGAGCGCCGGTTCAGCACGCTGTCCGAGCAGTACTTCCAGGACCTGGCCGCCGCCTTCGACGCTCCGTCGTTCAGCCGGTTCACCCCGGACTGCCTGGCCCTGCTGCGGGACCTGTCGCTGCGCGGCGGCAAGCGGATGCGGGTGGCCCTGCTCTTCGAGGCCGCCCGGCTGGTGACCGCCGATCCCGTGGCGGGGCTGGACGACGCCGCGCTGAGCATCGAACTGCTCCAGACCCACGGGCTGGTCCACGACGACATCATCGACGACAGCCCCACCCGCCGGGGCGGGCCCTCCACCTACTACGCCTACCGGGGGCGGTTCCCCGACCGGCCGCAGGCCGCGCTCGGGCTCGCCCTCCTCGCCGGCGACCTCGCACTCGCGCTGTCCCTCCAGGTCCTCCTCGATTCCCGGGCCCCGCTCCCGGTCCGACAGGCCATGGTCGAGGTGCAGACGCGAGCGGCAACGGCCACGTTCGTCGGTCAGATCATCGACCTGGAGCGGGACTTCACCGCGGACCCGGACGAGGAGGTGCTGCACGACGTGGCCGACTACAAGACCGCCCGCTACTCGGTCCTCGCCCCGCTCCAGCTGGGACTGCTCGCCGCAGGCGTCCAGCCCGCCCGCCACGACGGGGAACTGCGCCGCTACGCCCGGCTGGTGGGAATCTGCGGGCAGCTGCGCGACGACTACCTGGACCTCTTCGGCGACGCGGGGACCATGGGCAAGCCCACCGGAACGGACCTCCGGGAGGGACGGCGCAACTACACCGTCCGCGCCGTCCTCGCGGCGGCCACCGACGCCGAGCGGGCCGTGGTGGAGTCCGCACTCGGCGACGGAGCCTGCACCGAGGAGACCGTCGCCGCCATCCGCGACATCGCCCACCGCCACGGCGTCCCGGAGCGGATGCGGGCGGACATGCGGCGCTTCGCGCACGCGGCCGCCACGGAAGCCGCGGCCTGGCGCCCCAGGTGGCGGGAGGAAGCCGTCGCGTTCTTCGAGTACCTGCCGAGGTGGAGCGTCGAGCGAGTCCGGTGAGGTGAGGTGAGGTGAGGTGAGCCCGCGACAGGGAGGGCGGAGGACGGGGGAGGGGCGAGCGGGGAATCCCGTCCGTTCCTGATCGGCGGTCAGTTGGCTCCGGGCCCGACCCCGGTGGTGAGGACGAGCTTGCCGCGGGTGCGGCCCGCCTCGCCGCGGGCATGAGCGGCCCCGGCCTGCTCCAGCGGGAAGGCCCGCTCCACCTCGACGGCGACCTCGCCGGCGTCGATCAGCGCGGCGATCGTCGTCAGCGCGGCGCCGTCCGGCTCGACCAGGAACGGGGTGACCCGCACGCCGGCCGCCTCGGCGGCCGCGGCCAGCTCGGGGGAGACGCCGGCCGGGACGGCGACCAGCAGGCCGCCGGGGCGCAGGACCTTCAGGGAACGGGTGCCGGTCAGGTCGTGGTCGTCGCCCACCAGGTCGATGACGACGTCGATGCCGGCGGTGGCGTCCTCGAAGCGGGTGCTGGTGTAGTCGATCACCTCGTCGGCGCCGAGCTCCTTGAGCCAGGGGTGCCGGGCGGCGCCGGCGGTGGCGACCACGTGGGCGCCCAGGTGGCGGGCGAACTGGACCGCGAAGTGGCCCACCCCGCCGGCGGCTGCGGTGACCAGCACCCGCTGGCCGGCCCGCACCCGGGCCGTGTCGACGACGGCCTGCCAGGCGGTCAGTGCCGCCAGTGGCACGGCGGCGGCGTGCACGTGGTCGAGCGTGGCCGGCTTGCGGGCGAACTGCCGGGCCGGGGCGGTCACGTACTCGGCGTAGGCGTTCGCGGCGCGCGGGAACCACGGCATGCCGTACACCTCGTCACCGGCCTTCAGCGTGGTCACGCCGAAGCCGACCTCCTCGACCACGCCGGACACGTCCCAGCCGAGCGTGAACGGCGGCTCACCCAGCAGGCCGGCCATGCCGGAGCCGCCGCGGGTCTTCCAGTCCACCGGGTTGATCCCGGCCGCGTGCACCCGCACCAACACCTCCGTCGGCAGCGGCACCGGGCGCGTCACCTCGGCGACCCGCAGCGCCTCCGGCCCGCCGAACGTGTCCTGGACCACCGCGCGCATCGTGTCTGCGGACATGCGTCATCTCCCGAAGCATCAGAGTGTGGAAGGCCGTTCAGCGGCCGTTCCACGATGCCGGCGACGCTATCCCCGCAGGTATGGTTACCTTCAAGGACTAGTACTTCCCATCGGGAAGTGTCCTGGTGAGGAGAGTGAGCATGATGACCACCTGCCCCAGCGGCGAGCACTCGCAGCACGACGTCTACGCCGCCCAGTGCCCCTGCCGCATCCTGCTCGACCTGCTCGCCAACAAGTGGGCCGCCCTCGCCATCGGCGCGCTCGAGGACGGTCCCCAGCGGTTCGGCGAACTCCAGCGCCGCCTCCAGGGCGTCAGCCCCAAGGTGCTGACCCAGACCCTGCGCCGCCTGGAGGACTTCGGCATCCTCGACCGCACCGTGTACCCCGTCGTCCCCCTGCACGTCGAATACTCCCTCACCCGCCTCGGCCAGAGCGCCGCGGTGCCGTTGAACGCGCTCCGCTCCTGGGTCGAGGAGAACATCGACCAGGCCTTCCGGCCCGAGCCGGTCGCGGGGTAGCCCGGCAGCGGCCACGACCGGCTGGGCGTGGACGGCGGACCTGGGACGGGTGGCCGGCAGCCACTCCTCCGCCCGCGCGGCGCCCTCGGCGGCGGTAGTTTCGGCGTCCGATTGGACCCGATGTGAGAGCCCGCCACCGTGCGGGGGTTAGCCCATTCGGGTTATGTCGATGATCGTTTCTGTCGTCACCTGATCGGCTCGTGAAAGCGTCGCGCTGACGACGGTCGATCAGAACAAGCCGATCCGGGGCTGGTTCACGCCCTCGGGCAGGTTCTGGCGCCCCGCCAAGCCGGACGCCGCGGGTGCCGTCCTCAAGACGTTCTACCGTGCGACCGCCAAGCGGCGCGCCCGCTACGTCGGCGCGGACATGCTGGTGGAGCTCGTCGCCAACGCCTACTTCGACTTCGCGGACCGGTACCTCCGCGAACTGCCGGAGGACGCCGTCATCGTCCGCGTCCGATTTCATTGACGTCCGACGGCCACTGTCGATCCTCCCCGTCCGGGGCGCTGCTTCGCAGAAGCACCTCAGTTCCTCAGCGGCCGCGAGCGCAGCTGCGGCGAGTCCACACGACTCGGTCTGTGTCCGCGTGCTACTGGGTACGGAGGAGATCGACGGGGGAGCGGGTCGCGAGTGGCGAGAGGTCGGAGCCGGGGCGTGAGTGGTGAACTGCGGTATGACGATCTGGTGCGGCCGCTGCCGGAGTTGCTGAAGAGGCACGCCGAACGGTCGGGGAGCCGGGTCGCGTTCCACGACTTCTCACGTGGTGTCAGCTACGCCGAGTTGGAGCGGCGGACCGGGCGGCTGGCCGGGTCGCTCGCGCGGGCGGGGGTCCGGCGCGGCGATCGGGTGGCGCTCTGCCTGGGCAACTGCGTGGAGCTGGTGGAGGGTTGCCTCGCCGTGCTGCGGGCGGGGGCGGTCGGTGTCCTGCTCAATCCCCGGTCCTCCGACGACGAACTCGACTACTACCTGCGGGACAGCGGCGCCTCGGCCGTCATCACCGACCCCGCGCACCTCACACAGCTCCACCGCCTCGGCGCCGCGTACCGCGGCCTGCACACCGTGCTCACCGGGGCGGGCCCGGTCCCCTCGAACGCCCCCGACGGCACCGTCCTCTTCGAGGCTGCGGCCTCGACCGGGGACGGGCCCGCGGCTCCCGACGACCTGGGGCTCGACGATCCGGCCTGGCTGCTCTACACCTCCGGGACCACCCACCGCCCCAAGGGCGTGCTCTCCACGCAGCGCGGCGCACTGTGGTCGGTGGCGGCCTGCTACGCGCCGGTCTTCGGGCTCTCTCCCGAGGACCGGCTGCTGTGGCCGCTGCCGCTGTTCCACAGCTTCGGGCACTCCCTCGCGATCCTGGGCACCACGGCCGTCGGCGCGAGCACCGCGATCGCCGGCGAACTGCCGACGTCCGGCGAGGTCCTGACACCCGGCGACCTGTGGCGCACGCTGCGCACCCCGAGCGCCGTCCTCGGCGGGCCGTTCACCCTCCTGGCCGGCGTCCCCACGACGTACCACCGGTTGATGGCGTCGGCGAGGGACACCCCGCTCCCCGCGCCGCGGCCCGGGCTGCGGCTCTGCGTCACGGCGGGCGCGCCGTGTCCGCCCGAGCTGCGCGGGGCGGTGGAGGAGACGCTCGGCGCGCCGCTGCTCGACGTCTACGGCAGTACCGAGACCTGCGGCGCGATCGCGGTGACCCGCCCGAAGGGCCCCCGGATCGACGGGTCCTGCGGACTGCCGGTACCCGGCGTCGAGGTCCGGGTCGTCGATCCGGACAGCGGCGCCGACGTCCTCGCGGGCGGCGAGGGCGAGATCTGGGTCAGCGGTCCGAATCTCATGACGGGCTACCACGACCAGCCGGAAGCGACGGCCGCCGCGCTGCGCGAGGGCTGGTACCGGACCGGGGACCTCGGCCGGCACGCCGAACACGGCCACCTCGTCCTCACCGGCCGGGTCAGCGAACTGATCATCCGGGGCGGCGAGAACATCCACCCCACGGAGGTCGAGCACGTCCTGCGGGGCTGTCCCGGGGTGCGGGACGCCGTGGTCCTCGGCCTGCCGCACGCCGTCCTCGGCGAGGTCCCGGTCGCCTTCGTGGTGCCCGGCCCGGAGGGCCTGGACCCGCGGCTGGTGCTCGACGTCTGCCGCTCGCAGCTCGCGGACCACAAGGTCCCCGTCGAGGTCCGCGAGATCGCGGCCGTCCCGCGCACGCCGTCGGGCAAGATCGTCCGCCATGCGGTGCTCAGCGACCCGGTTGCGGCGCCGGCGCCGGCCGGCGGCTCCCTGGACCGCGGGCTGCTGTCGCTGCCCCGGGAGGAGCAGGAACGCGCGCTGTGCGCGAGGGTGTGCGCCGAGACGGCCCGGGTCCGAGGCCGCGCGCCGGAGAGCGGGCTCGACGCGGACGGCTCGTTTGCGGACCGCTCGTTCGTGGACGGCTCGTTCGTGGACAGTTCCTTCGCGGACAGTTCCTTCGCGGACCTCGGGCTGACCTCGCTCGGCGCCATCGAGCTGATCGACCGGCTCGCGGCGTCGACCGGGCTGAGCCTGCCGACGACGCTGGTCTTCGACCACCCCACCCCGGCCGCCGTCGCCCGCCACCTGCACACCGAACTGATCGCCGCCGTACCCGCCGTACCCGCCGTACCCGCGCCCGCCACCGCACCGCGGACCGCCGAGCCGGAGGAGCCGTACGACCGGGACCCGGTGGTGATCGTCGCCATGGCCTGCCGCTACCCCGGCGACGTGGAATCCCCCGAAGGGCTCTGGGAGTTGGTGTCGCAGGGCACGGACGCGATCTCGGACCTGCCGACCGACCGGGGCTGGGACCTGGCCGCCCTCTACGACCCCGACCCGGACCGGATCGGCACCTGCTACACGCGCAGTGGCGGATTCCTGCACAGCGCCGCGGAGTTCGACGCGGGCCTGTTCGGCATCTCGCCGCGCGAGGCGCTCGCCATGGACCCGCAGCAGCGGCTGCTGCTGGAAGTCACCTGGGAGGCGTGGGAGCGGGCCGGGATCGACCCGGCGTCCGTCCGGGACAGCGACACGGGCGTCTTCCTCGGCGTGATGTACGGCGATTACGCCTCCCGCTTCACCGAGCACGAACTGGAGGCCCACCTCGCCCTGGGCTCGGCCGGCAGCGTGGCCTCCGGCCGGCTCTCCTACGTGTTCGGTCTGCGCGGGCCCGCGATCACCGTCGACACGGCGTGCTCGTCCTCGCTGGTCGCCGTGCACCAGGCGGCCCAGGCGCTGCGCTCGGGCGCGTGCTCGCTGGCGCTGGCCGGCGGCGTCACGGTGATGGCGACGCCCAACCCGCTGGTCGCGTTCAGCCGCCAGCGCGCCCTCGCGCCCGACGGCCGGTGCAAGTCGTTCTCGGCGACGGCGGACGGCACCGCCTGGGCCGAGGGCGCCGGGGTGCTGCTGCTGGAGAGGCTGTCCGACGCGCGCCGCAACGGACACCCGGTGCTGGCCGTGGTGCGCGGCAGCGCCGTCAACTCCGACGGCGCGTCCAACGGCCTGACCGCGCCCAACGGCCGCGCCCAGCAGCGCCTGATCCAGCTGGCGCTGGCGGACGCCGGGCTGCGCGCGCACGAGGTGGACGCCGTGGAGGCGCACGGGACGGGCACCGCGCTCGGTGATCCCGTCGAGGCGCGGGCGCTGCTCGCCGGCTACGGCCGGGGCCGGGGGCCGGAGGACCCCCCGCTGTGGCTGGGCAGCGTCAAGTCCAACCTCGGACACACCCAGGCCGCCGCCGGAGTCGCCGGGATCATCAAGATGGCCCAGGCCATGCGGCACGGCGAGTTGCCCAGGACCCTGCACGTGGCAGCTCCCACCCCGCACGTCGACTGGTCCGCGGGCCGGGTCGAGCTGCTGACCGCCGCCCGGCCGTGGCCCGCGCCCGCCGGCCGGCCGCGCCGCGCCGGCGTGTCGGCCTTCGGGATCGGCGGCACCAACGCGCACGTGATCATCGAGGAGCCGGCCGCCGCCGACCGCGCCCCGAGCCAGCAACCCGCGCCGCCGCCGGGGCCGGTGTCGCCAGCGGCAGTGCCGTGGCTGGTCGGCGGGGCCGACGAGGCGGCCCTGCGGGCCCAGGCGCGACGGCTGGCCGACCACGTCGCGGCCCGGCCGGGCCTCTCGCCGGCGGACGTGGGCTTCTCGCTGGCGGTGTCGCGGTCGGCGCTCACGCACCGGGCGATGGTGCCGGCCGGGGACCGCGAGCGCATGCTGGCCGGACTCCGGGCGATCGCCGACGGCACGCCCGCCGACGGCACGTCCGGCAACGGCACGCCCGGCGCCGGGGCGTTGACGCGCCTGGCCGACCCGCGCACCCGTACCGCCTTCCTGTTCACCGGGCAGGGCGCGCAGCGCACGCGGATGGGCGAGGAGCTGCGGGAGGCGTTCCCCGCGTTCGCCGAGGCCTTCGACGAGGTCTGCCACGCGCTGGACGGCGAACTCGACCGGCCGCTGCGCACGGTGATCCGCGCCGAGCCGGACTCGCCGGACGCCCTGCTCGACCGCACGGACTTCACCCAGGCCGCCCTGTTCGCCTACGAGGTGGCGCTCTTCCGGCTGGTGGAGTCCTGGGGCGTGCGGGCCGACTTCCTGGCCGGGCACTCCGTGGGCGAGTTGGCGGCCGCGCACGTCGCCGGAGTGCTGGACCTCGCCGACGCCGTACGCCTGGTCGCGGCGCGCGGGCGGCTGATGCGGGCGCTGCCCGAGGGCGGGGCGATGGTGGCCCTCGACGCGGCGGAGCACGAGGTCCTGCCCGAACTCGCGGACGTGGCCGACCGCGTGGCGATCGCCGCGGTCAACGGACCGCGTGCGGTGGTGCTCTCCGGCGCGCGGGACGCGGTCCTCGCCGTCGCGGCGCGGTTCGAGGCCCGCGGCCGCCGCAGCACGCGGCTCAAGGTCGGCCACGGTTTCCACTCGCCGCTCGTGGACCCGGTGCTCGACGAGTTCCGCCGCGTCGCCGAGACGCTGGAGTTCCGGCCGCCGCGGATCCCGGTGCTCTCCACCGTGACGGGATCTCGGGCGGCGCCCGGAGAACTGGGCTCCGCGGACTACTGGGTGCGGCACGCGCGGCTTCCCGTCCGGTTCGCCGAGGCCGTGGAGTGGCTGGGCGCCAACGGTGTCGGGGGCTTCCTGGAACTCGGCCCGCAGCCCGTGCTCACCGCGTACGCGCAGGAGTGCCCGGCCGTCCAGGACGGCGGCCCGGCCCCGCAGAGCGGCGGCGGCCCGGTGTTCGCCTTCGCGGCCCGCGACGGCGAGCGGGAGCCGGACACGCTGCTGGCGGCCGTGGCCCGGCTCCACGTGCGCGGCGCCGCCGTCGACTGGCCCGCGGTGTTCGCGGAGCGCGGGCTGCGGCGCGGGCTGCGACACGGGCTGCGGCGCGTGGAGCTGCCGACCTACGCCTTCCAGCGCCGGAGGTACTGGCTGGACCCGCAGCGCCCGGCCGGGGCGGGGGCCCGCCCGGGCCCCGGCGAGCATCCGCTGCTCGGCCCGCCGTTCGAGGTGCCGGGCACCGGGCACACGGTGCTCTCCGGCCTGCTGTCGGCGAGTGCCCAGCCGTGGCTCGCCGACCACGTCGTCGGTGGGGCGCCGCTCGTGCCGGGGGCGGCGTTCGTCGAGATGGCCGTGCGCGCGGGCGACGCGGTCGGCTGCGGCACGCTGGAGGAGCTCGTGATGCTGCGGCCGCTGGCCCTGCCCGCCTCGGGGGTGCGGGTCCAGGTCGTGGTGGGGGCGGTGGACGACTCGGGCCGACGGCCCGTCGAGATCCACGCGCGACCGGTGGAGCCCGCCGAGCCCGCCGAGCCCGCCGAGCCCGCCTGGACGCCGCACGCCACCGGCCTGCTCACCCGCACGCCCGAGCCGGGGACGGCACCGGAGGGGTACGGCCTGACGCAGTGGCCGCCGCCCGGGGCCGCGGAGATCGAACCCGCCGGCGCCTACGAGGCCGCGGCGGAGCGCGGTCTGGCCTACGGGCCCGCCTTCCGCGGCGTGCGCGCGCTGTGGCGGCGGGGTGCGGAGGTGTTCGCGGAGGTCCGGTTGCCCGAGCCGTGGACGGCCGAGGCAGGCCGGTACGGCATCCACCCCGTGCTCCTGGACGCCGCCGCGCACGCCTCGATGCTCGCCGTGTCCGCTCAGGGAAGCGGCCCGGATGCGGACGCGGACACGGACGCGGGCGGCGCCCGGGTGCCGTTCCAGTGGAGCGGCGTGTGCCTGCACGCCGCCGAGGCGTCGACGGTCCGGGTGCGGATCGCGCCGGTCGGCGAGGCAGGTGCCGCCTCGGAGGACGGCGCGTTCTCGATCACGCTCACCGACCCGGCGGGCCGCTTGGTGGCTCGCGTCAACTCCCTCTCCACCAGGGAACTTCCGGTCGGGCACCGCGATCTCGGGCAGGACATCGCCCAGCGCGCTCTGCTGCGCCCCGACTGGTTCCCCGTCGCACTGCCCGGCCGGGCACCGCAGTCGGCGGGCTGGACGGTCCTCGGGCCGGACCAGCTGAACCTCGGGGCCTTCGTCCCCCTCGCCGCCGGCCCGTCCTCACCCACGAACGGCCCCTCCTCGCCCACGGCCGACGCGGACGCCACGGCCCCGCCCCGCCACCTGGCGGTCACCGCCGTCGGCTCGGAATCGGAAACGGACCGCGACCCGCTCGCCGACGTCCACCTGCTGACCATGCGGGTGCTCAAGGTCCTCCAGGACTGGCAGGACGATCCGGCCACCGCAGGCTCGCGGCTCGTGGTGGTGACGCGGAACGCCACCGCACGCACGCCGGACCTGGCGGGAGCCGCGGTCTGGGGGCTGGTGCGCACCGCGCAGTCGGAGCTGCCGGGGTGCGTGGTCCTGATCGACGTGGACGAGGATCCCGCCTCCCTGCGCCTGCTGCCCGCGGCGGCCGCCAGCGGCGAGCCCCAACTCTCCCTGCGCGCCGGGCGGGCGACGGTGCCACGGCTGGTCGCCGCCCAGGCGGCGGCCCACCTGCCCGAGCCCTGGCCGGCCGAGAGCGCCCCGCCCCGCCGCTCCGGCGCCTTCGACCCGGACGGCACGGTGCTGATCACCGGCGGCACCGGAGCGCTGGGCGCGGACCTGGCCGGGCACCTGGTCGACGCGTACGGGGTCCGCCACCTGCTGCTGACCGGGCGGCGCGGCCCGCACGCACCGGGCGCCGACGCCCTGCGCGCGAGTCTGTCGGAGCGGGGCGCGCAGATCAGGATCGTCGCGTGTGACGTGGCCGACCGGGCCCGGCTCGCCGAGCTGATCGAGCAGTGCGACCCCCCGCTGACCGCCGTCGTGCACGCCGCCGGGGTCCTCGACGACGGAGCACTGGCCGCGCTGTCCCCCGAGCGGCTGGCGGCGGTCCTGCGGCCGAAGGCGGACGCGGCCTGGCACCTGCACGAGTTGACCCGCGACCGGAGCCTGTCGGCCTTCGTCCTGTTCTCCTCGGTCTCGGGCGTGCTGGGCCGGGCGGGCCAGGGCAACTACGCCGCGGCGAACTCGTTCCTGGACGCGCTCGCCCAGCACCGGGCCGCCGCCGGTCTGCCCGCCGTCTCGCTGGCGTGGGGCTTGTGGGGCCACGACGCGGGCATGGCAGCCCAGTTGACCGAGGGAGTGGGGCACCCGAGGCCCGACGACGTGGTCCGGGCGTTCACCCCCGCCCAAGGACTGGCCCTGTTCGACGCGGCACTGCGGACGGGAGCCCCCGTACTCGCGCCGGTCCTGCTGGACCGGGCCGCGCTGCGCGCCGCCGCAGGGCAACTACCGCCCCCGCTGCGCGACCTGGCGCGCCACGGCCGGCCCGCCGCCGAGGCGCAGAGCGGCGCGACCGAACCTCCCCCGGGCGCCCGGGAGGGCTCGGAGCCCGGAGCGTGGCGCACGCTGCTGGCCGGGCTGCCCGCCGAGGAGCGCGGGGCCGCGCTCACGGAACTGCTGCGCGGCGACGTGGCCGCGGTACTCGGCTACTCCGGCGCGCAGGACCTCCCCGCCGGCAGGACCCTGGCCGAGCTCGGCTTCGACTCCCTGACGGCCGTCCAGTTCCGCAGCCGGCTGAGCACGGCCCTGCGCCTGCGGCTGCCCGCGGCCGTCGTGTTCGAGCACCCGGCGATCGAGGACCTCGCCCGTCACGTACTCGACCTGCTCGACGACCTGCTCGACGACCTGCCCGATGGCCTGCTCAAGGACCTGCCCGACGGCACACCGCGTGAGCGGCCCGGCAGCCGGCCCGCACCGCCCACCGGCCGCCCCGCGCAGACGCTCGCGGCGCTGTACCGCGCTCTCTGCGAGCAGGGCCGACCGGCGGCCGCGATGCACCTGGTGGTCGCGGCGTCCTCGGCCGCCGCGACGTTCGGCGCCGACGACGCCGCGGAGCACGCCGTGCCGCCGCTGCGCCGGGCCCGGGGCCGCGCCGGTTCCCCGGTCGTGGCCTTCTTCCCCGACCACCGCCCGTTCCCCGCCCTCCCGGGCGGCGGGTTCGCGGCCCTGCACGCCTGCTTCGACGGCGAGTTGGAGGTCCTGGAGTTCCCGCACCCGGGCATCGGCGCGGGGCACGCCGTTCCGGCCGACCGGGAGACACTCGCCCGCCTCCACGCCGAGACGGTCCTGCGGCACGCCGGCAACCGGCCCGTCGTCCTGGTCGGTGCTTCCGCCGGGGGCGCCGTCGCGCACGCCGTGACCCGACGTCTCGAACTCGGGGGATCCGCTCCCCTGGGACAGGTGCTGATCGACACGTATCTCGTCCACCAGGGCAACCACTCCACGGACTGGCTGACCGCCCTGGCCGCCCCGCCGGCCCCGTGCCTCGGCGCGGACGGGTCCACCGGCGACGAGGACGCCGCCGTCGCGGCCATGGGCGCCTACACCGGGCTCTTCCTGGACTGGCGCCCGGAGCCCGTGGACACCCCGACCCTCCTCGTCGGCGCCGCGCGGCCGACCCCGCTGATGGCGGCGCGCGCGGACGGCGACTCCTGGCGCACGACCTGGCCGCTGCCGCACGAGCGCGTCGAGGTGCCCGGCGACCACCTCTCCCTGGCGCGGGAGGACGCCGCCACCACGGCGGCCGCGATCCGCGCCTGGATCGACTCCCTCGCCCACCCCGGCGCCCCGTCGGCGCCCACCACCCAGTAGAGGCAGTCAGGGCCGTCCTCGCGCCGTCCCTTCTCCAATGCCACGCGCGCCAGCTGAAGTTGGTGGCCGGTCTCCCAACCCCGGCAAAGTCAGTGGCATTGGGACTAGCCCCGGTCGCAGTCAGGAGCCCGCCCCCGTCCGTAGAGGCGGGCTTCCGGTTTCCAGCTTCCGGCTGCGGTCTATGGAGGACTGGAGTCCGACAACGGAGGAGCTCGAAGCCAACTTCCGCGAGCAGTGGGCCGAGGAACACATGCTCGTCTGGGCGACCCACCAACTTGAGCGATGGGAGGGCCGGCTCCGGAGCGAGCGCGGCCAGGACCCGGTGGCAGAAGACGAGCTGCTGAAGAACATCCTTGACGCCCTGGAGTACTTGGACGAGGTGGACTTCAAGGACGGCAGTGCGGTGCCGCCGAGTGCGGCGGGAGGCCGTGTCACTGGCAAGGCACTGAGCAGGTTCCCCGGAGAGCAGCTGTGGATCGAGCTGCACGACGGTAGCGGATTCGGAGGAGTCGAACCCGAGACGGTGGAGGCCCGTGTTCTGGCCGTGGTGCGCTCCATCCAGGACGACTTGGAGCAGCAGGACGTTGACCGGTACCTCGACCTGCTCCGCGACCGATAGGGGTCCCTATTCTGCGGGCGGCTGTGCGCGAAGGCGGCGGGCTGGCAGGATCGCCCGCATGAGGATTCTCGTACTGGGCGGTGGCTGGTTCCTGGGCCGGGCGGTCGTGAGTGGCGCGCTGGAACGAGGTTGGGAGGTGACCACGTTCACGCGCGGTCTGTCCGGTATCCCGGTGCCCGGAGCGGTCGCGGTGCACGGCGACCGGAAGCGGTCGGAGGACATGGCGCGATTGGCCGAGCACGGACCGTGGGACGCCGTGATCGACACCTCCGCCTCCGAGCTGTCGCCCCGCGTCGTGCTGGGTGGCACCCGGGCCCTGGAGCCGGTCGTCAGCCGATACGTCTACGTCTCCACGGTGTCCGTCTACGAGGGCTGGCCCACCGAGCCTCTGACCGTGGACTCGCCGGTGCTGGATGCCCCGGCGGACGCCGGACCGGAGTACGGGCAGCTACCAGAGGGGTGGACAGGCCCAGACACGTACTACGGACGGCAGAAGGCCGGCGCCGAGCGGGCAGTGACCGAAGCATTTGGCCTCACCCGTACGAGTCTGCTCAGGCCGGGCGTCATCCTCGGGCCCGGCGAGTATGTTGGCAGGCTGCCGTGGTGGCTACGCAGGGCCGAGCGAGGAGGCCGCATCCTCGCGCCGGGCGATCCGGCGAAGTCGATCCAGCCAGTTGATGTGCGGGATGTGGCGGCCTTTGCGCTCGATCAGTCCCAGCGTGTCGGGCATCAGGTTCACAACGTCACCGCACCGGTGGGCTGTGAGACGATGGGCGGCTTCCTCCAAGCATGCATGGACGTGACCGGCAGCTCAGGCGAGCTGGTGTGGGTCACCGATGAGGTACTGCTCCGCAGCGGTCTGCGCCAGTGGACAGAGATCCCGCTCTGGCGGACACACCCAGGCGTGTGGGCCATCGACTCGTCGTCGGCGATCGCGGCCGGCTTCCCCCGCCGGCCGCTGGCGGAAACCGTCGCGGACACGTGGTCTTGGATCCTCCAGGGCAACATGCCCGTTCCGCATCAGCGGTGGGACGAGCATGGTATTGCCCCGGACAGGGAGCGCGCCATTCTGGAGAGTGCCCGCTAGCTGATCCCTCCGTCGATGGCGAGCCGCACCGCGCCGGGCCCGAGGGTGCGCGGTACGGCGACCAGCGTAAAGTCGTCGATCTGCTCGGCGAGGTCCCGCGCGACCAGGGCGTCGCGGAAGCTCGGCGAGGCCAGCTCCGCCCGGACTGCGCTCACCCGGCCTACAAGGCCAGCCCCGCGCCACTCCCTCGGCAGACTCAGTACGGGACGCATGGCCTCAGCGGCGCCATCCAGGTCACGCCGCATCAGCAGGGCCGTCGCCAGGTCCGCGCCGGCTTGCGGGGCAACCGCGAGCGGTGTGGAGGCCGAGGACTGGGAAGCGATCAGTTCGAGTGACCGCCGGGCGGAGGCCTCCGCACCGACCCCGTCCCGCAAGAGAAGCAGGGTCGCGCTGTTGCTCATGGCGACGCGTTCCACGCTGAAATCGAACTCACCTGCGATCCCATCGTGAAGATCGTCCACGGCGGGGCCGCGATCGGCCAAGCTCCGATCTATTGCTGCGTGGGCCTCCTCGGCCCGGCCAAGGTGCGCATAGGAGCGGGCAGCGATCGCCGCCAGCCTCGCCTGGCCCGTGGCACCGACCCCTCGGAACGAATGGGCACGCTCGATCTGGCGAACCGCCTGGGCGGGGTTGCCGCCCCAGTAGTACAACAGGGCGAGGTAGCCATGGGCGTACGCCTGGAGCGGCCCGTGCTCCGCCACCTGGCCGTACAGGGCGGAGGCGCGCATCAGTTCAACTGCGGTCGACATCGAGCCGAGATCGAACGCGCAGGCACCCAGGAGCGCCGATGCCTGGCCGGCGACGACGAAGAAGCGGCCTCGTTGGGACAACAGCTGCGTACGGTCGAGCATCACGGTGGCAAGGCCGAGCAGTTCCTTGGCCGCCATGAAGATCTCGTGGGGAGGGGTGGTGGTGTTTGCTCGGACCAGGCGTACTAGGTCGTCCTCGAGTTGGTCGAGGCTGAGGTCGGGAAGCAACTGTGAGGCCGCGTCAGCGGCGTGGGCGCGGGCATCTCGTGCGGTCATTGCGAGTTCTCTCTCATCGAGCACTGGAGTGGGTACTGCGCGCAATACCTGTGCCTGCTCGTCGGTGCAGGGCGCGAAGAGCTCGTCGACGGGTTTGCCGTACATCCGCTCGAGGACTGCGGGTGCCGGGTGGTGAGGCCGGGCGACTTGTCCGGCACGCCACCGAGTGAAGCTCTTGTCCGTCAGAACGACGTTTCTGAAGGCGATATCCCCGGTCCGCTCGTAGAGGAGCGCCGCGACCCGTCCGTACTCGGCCAGGAAGCTGCGGAAATCCATGCGGGCCTCGGTGACTAAGGCATCGAACACAGTGTTCATCGCGTCGCGGTCCCTTCGGGGCCGCAGCCCCAGCTGCGAACTACTTCATCCCCTTGCCTACCACCACCGGGACGGTGGTCACACAGGTGATGCGGAAGTGTCCACGAACTGTCCGCAGTTTGTCCCTGACCTCACCCGAACGAGGACCAAGTGTCCCTGCTTCGGAGGTGGTTCTGTCTCCGCACCTCAGTCCATGGTTGATCCCCGTAAGCGAACTGTAACGGGGCGTCAAGACGCTCCTGATGACGGGAGCGATGCACATGGTGGCCGTCAAACAGCCGCGATCTCTCCACCACTGGGAAACCACGCTGACGGCAGTGCCGGCCGCGGCCTCCACG
This sequence comes from Kitasatospora sp. NPDC091276, assembly GCF_040684355.1. Lineage (NCBI taxonomy): Bacteria > Bacillati > Actinomycetota > Actinomycetes > Kitasatosporales > Streptomycetaceae > Kitasatospora > Kitasatospora sp. NPDC091276. The sequence goes on from NZ_JBFBFU010000031.1 coordinate 94,857, forward strand.
GCACGCCGAATGGTGCGCTCAGTGCTCAGAGGGTGGGGATGGGACAACGACCGGGCATCCGAGCTGGTCCTCATCGCCTCGGAGCTGGTGACAAACGTCGTCCGGCACGCCGGCGGCCCCCGCCGCCGCGTCGGCCTGGAACTCCAGGAAGTCGACGGCGACTGCCGGATCGAGATTCTGGACTACCGCCCGGACCTGCCGCTGCCGGAAACTCCGGTCGCCCGCGGCGAGTGTGGCCGGGGACTGATCCTCGTCCGCGAACTAGCGGACGACATGGGCGTGGTAACGACCGCCACGACCAAGAACGTGTGGGCAAGGGTCCTTCTTGCCGCTGACGATACGCCGAGGCACACTCCGTGAAAACCGCGATCAGACGGGCCATGAGCACTGTCGGCTGGCAGCACCACCACGCCGCCTACTTCCCGGCCGCAACCACCTGCGGGCGCTACGGCTCCATCACCACGGCCCCGTCCGTCCCCCGTGTCGAGCGCAACCCGCCGCCGTAGAACCGAAGGGGCCGACGGGCACCGGCCTGCGTCGGCAGCCGCCCAGCTACGAGCTCGAAGATGTCATCCACCACATGCGTGCCCTCGAACTCGCCTACCTGGCAGCCCAGATGGGGCCCGTACTGCCCGTCATCTAGCTGAGAAGACTCCTCGCCACCCGCGGACAACAGCCGGCTCGTCGAAGCCGACGCGTACCAACCCCAAGGAGAGACCGTCGTGAACACCGAACCCGCCTCCGGCACCCCGGAGACCCTGCGCGCCGCCATGGTCAAGACGTTGCGCGAGGACGGGACGATCCGCACCGAGCGCGTCGCCGAGGTCATGGCCCGCGTGCCGCGCGAGCACTTCGCCCCCGAGGCGCAGCCCGTCGACGCCTACGACCCGGAGCGGCCCGTGGTGACCAAGCGGGACCGGGACGGGCTCGCGATCAGCTCGGTCTCGGCCGCAGACGTCCAGGCGTTCATGCTGGAACAGGCCGATCCGCGGCCCGGTGAGAACGTCCTGGAGATCGGCTCCGGCGGGATGTTCGCCGCCTATCTCGCCGAACTCGTCGCCCCCGATGGCGCGGTCACCACCATGGACATCGACCCGGAGGTCACCGGCCGGGCCCGCCGGATGCTCGATGACGCCGGGTACGCGCATGTGCGGGTCGTCACCGCCGACGGCGCGTTCGGTGTCCCGGAGCACGGCCCGTTCGACCTGATCGTGGTCACCGTGGGGGCGCCGGACGTGCCGCCGGCGTGGCTGGAGCAGCTCGCCCCGGGCGGGCGGATCGTCGTGCCGCTGCGTGTGCGCGGCCTGATGCGTTCGATCGTCCTGGTCCGCGACGGCGGCCACCTGGTGAGCACCGGGTACGAGTTGTGCGGGTTCGTGCCGATGCAGGGCGCGGAGGAGAACCGCGAGCGCTTGGTGCTGCTGCACGACGTGCCGGGCGAGGAGGTCGGGCTGCGGCTGGACGACGGCGACCAGGTGGACGTCGACGCCCTGCGCGCGGCGCTGGCCTCGCCCCGACAGGAGCTGTGGTCGGGGGTGACGGTCGGCGGCGAGGAGCCGATCGACGATCTGGACCTGTGGCTGGCCACCGCGTTGGACGGCCACACCAGGCTCACCGCGACACCGGCTGCGCGAGACAAGGGCATCGTCGCGTCTGCGTCCCCGCTGGGCGTGGCCACGCTCGCGGTCGGCGGCACCTTCGCCTACCGCACCGTCCGGCCCGCCGACGAGACCCGGACCCGCTTCGAGCTCGGCGCCTACGGACACGGCCCGGCTGCCGCCGCTGCCGCCGCCCACCTCGTCGACGAGATCCGTACCTGGGACCGGGAGCACCGGGGCGGACCCGGGGCCCACTTCGAGGTCCACCCGGCCGGAGCGCCCGACGGTCGGCTGTCCGCGGGCCGCGTGGTCGACAAGACCCACACCCGCATCACGATCTCCTGGCCCGAGAAGGCATAGCTGCCGCCCGGCCGCCAGGTGACGCACCACCGAACCCATCCATCAGATCCCCAAGGAGGACGCACATGGAAATGGACACGGACACGGACACCGGCTTCGAGCTGGACATCACCATCGTCGCGCAGGGCCCGGTCATCGGTGAGCTGATGAGCAGCACCGACGACGGCTGCGGCAAGACCTGCCAGTCCGCCTGTTCCAACAGCGGCTGCATCGCCTGACCCACACCCGTACCCGGGCCGGGGCCCCGCACGGTCCCGGCCCGGGTACGGGCTCGACCCCACCGGACCCGAACTGGAGACGCGTATGTACCAGGCCCTGGACGTGGCGCTATTACGCGCCGCCGCACACAGCGACACCCCCAGGATCGGGCCGTGGCCCGACCTGGAGGACGGCCCGCTCTCGGTGGAGGCGTGGCGATCCTGGCTTGCCGACGCCTGGGCCGATCCGCAGCTCGCCGAAGCCGTCCAACTGGCCAACCCCGCCTACGCCGCACGGGTGGACGACGCCATCGACGGCCGCGTGCGCTCCCCGCGTGCCGTCCGGAAGATCGGCGAGAGCCTGGTCCGCTACCTGCTGCGCCAACGCCACCGAGCCACGCCCTTCGGCCTGTTCGCCGGCGTCGCCCCGGTCCGGATCGGCCCCGAGCTGGAAGGTACCTGGGATTCTGACCACCACGCGATCGCCCGGCCGGACGCCCGGTGGCTCGCCGATGTGCTGGATCGGCTCGAGCACGACCCGGAGCTGCTGCTGCGCCTGCCGGTGACCACCGAGCAGACCTGCACGGTGCGCGGAGACCACCTGGTGGTGCCGCTCCGCCGCCCCGACCGCCGGCAGCCCGCCGGGGCACCCGCCGAGGTCGCCCTGCGTCGCACCGGCCCCGTCCGAACCGCGGTCGACGCCGCCCACCAACCGATCCGTCTCGACCACCTAGCCAAGCGCGTACTCGACGCCCACCCCGGCGCCAGCCCCGACCAGGCTCACCGGATGCTCGCGCAGCTCGTCCACCACGGCGTCCTGACCACTGCCCTGCGGCCCCCGATGACCGCACGCGACCCGCTGGACCACGTCTTGGACCGGCTCACCGAAGCCGGGGCCGAGTCGATTCCCACGGTTGGCGGGCTCGTCCAGCTGCTCGGCGAGGTCGACCGCCGGATCGTCGTGCACAACCTGGCCCCCAGCCGCGGGCAGCGCGAGGAGCGCGTGCGCCTGCGGAGGCTGACCGGCGGAGCCGACCGGCCCGCTCTCGCTGTCGACCTCCAGCTCGGCGCCGACCTGATCATCCCGCACACGGTGGCCCGCGAAGCAGAGACCGCCGCCCGCCTACTCGCCCGGGCGAGCCCCCACCCGACCGGCTCCCCGACCTGGCGGGATTACCACCTTCGGTTCCTGGAGCGGTACGGCATCGGCGCTCTCGTGCCGCTGCTGGACCTGGTGAACCCCGATACCGGGCTGGGCTTCCCGGCCGGGTACCGCACCAGCTCCCTCGAACTGCCACCCGCGCCGATCACGGCCCGCGACAGGACGCTGGTGGAGGCCGCGCAGCTCGCCGCCCTCGACGCGGTGAACACCGTCGACCTCGCCGAACTGCTTCCCGGCCTGGGCACGGAACGAGCCGACGACCTGCCGCCCCACCTCGACCTGTGCGTCCAGATCCACGCCGCCAGCCGGCAGCACCTCAACGACCGCGCCTTCCAGCTCGTGGTCACCGGCCTGTCGCAGGGCGCCGGGACGACCATCGGCCGGTTCCTCCACCTGCCCCACGCCGACTTGCGCCGCCTCGCGGCCGGGCTGCGCGGCGCCCCCACCCTGAGCGCAGGCGCCCGCCGAGCCCAGGTCTCCTGCCCGCCGCTGTGGACCGGCACCGAGAACGTCGCCCGCGCACCGCGGGTCCTGGACGACGTGATCGCCGTCGCCGAGCACGAGCCCGGGACGCTGCCGCTGCGGGACCTGCTGGTCACCGCCGACGCCCGGCGGATGCGCCTGCTCTCCCGCACCAGCGGCCAGGTGATCGAGCCGTCGGTGTTCAACGCCGTGGAGGCGGTGAACTTCACCCACCCGCTCGCCCGGTTCCTCACCGAGCTGTCCCACGCCCGCACCGCCGTCCTCGCCCCGTTCGCCTGGGGGCCTCTCGCCGAGGCCCTGCCCTTGCTGCCCGCGGTCCGGCACGGACGCGTCACCCTGGCCCCGGCCCGGTGGCGGCTCAACGTCGGCGGCCTGCCCGCCCGAGGCCAGAGCCCGGCGGAGTGGGAGCGGGCCTTCGACGCGGTGCGGCACCGCCTGCGGATCCCCGCGCACGTCGACCTCGGCGACGGTGACCAACGCCTGCGGCTCGACCTCGACCAGCGCCCACAACGGCAGCTGCTGCGCGCCCACCTGAGCCGCAGCGGCACGGCGGTCCTGCGGCAGGCCCCCGGCCCGTCGGACCTCGGATGGGCGAACGGCCGCGCCGTGGAGATCATCCTGCCGCTCGTCTCCCTCCAGGAAACTCACCGACCACCGGTGGCCGACCTGGCGGCCTGCGGCGCGGCGTCGCCCGGCGAGCACCCGGCCGACCCGCAGACACGATGGGCATTCGCGAAGGTCTACGCCCAACCGGCCCGGCGCGGCGCGATCCTGACCCGCCTGCCCGAACTCCTCGCCGCGCTTGGGCAACCGGACTGCTGGTTCGTCCCCTACCGCGACCCGGACCCGCACTTGCGCCTGCGCATCCGCCGAAGCGGCCCGTTCGAAGACCTCGCCCGGCAGCTCGCGGCCTGGACCCGCGGCCTGCGCGCCGCAGGCCTGGCCACCGGGCGCCTTCAGTGGGACACCTACCAGCCGGAGACCGGGCGCTACGGCAGAGGCCCCCTGCTGGAGCTGGCCGAATCCGTCTTCGTCGCCGATTCGGCCGCCGCCCTCGCCCAGCAGCGCCACACCGGACCGGGCCGCCTGGACCGGCAGGCCCTGACAGCCGTCAGCCTCCTCGACATCGCCGCCGCGTTCACCGGCGACGCCGTGACCGGGGCGGCCCGGCTGGCCGAGCGCATCACCCGCACCACCGGCGCGCCGGCCCTCGACCGGGCCGTTCTCGCGCAGACGCTGCGCCTCGCCGACCCGGCCGACACCTGGGCCGGGCTGCGTGCCGAGACCGGAACCGATATCACCCATGCCTAGGCCCGTCGCCGCGCCGCCCTGCGCGCCTACCAGGAGAGCCTGCGTGCCCGCCCCGGCCCCGACCCGGACTCCGTCCTCGCCTCGCTCCTGCACATGCACCACATCCGTGCCGCCGGGATCGACCAGGACAGCGAACATGCCTGCCAGCGTCTCGCCCGCGCCACCGCGCTCGCCCTCACCCACCGACACCGAGGACACCGCCCCCGATGACCCCCGCCACCGCCGCCGCGCCGTGCGACCCCACCGGCGCACACGCCGCCCAGTCCCTCGCCTCCGGCGCCGTCGGCATCACCCTGCTCCACGCCGAACGCGCCGCCCTCGACCACACCCGCTGGAACACCGTCCACGACTGGCTGACCGGCATCTGCCGCCAAGCCCTCATCGGCTCCGACGACGCCGGCCTGTTCATCGGCGCACCCGCCCTCGCCTTCACCCTCCACACCGCCGCCGACGGCAGCGAGCGCTACGCGAAGACGCTGCGCACCCTGGACGCGACGGTCGACAAGCTCGTGCACTGCCGCCTGGAACAGGCTCACGCCCGCATCGACGCCGGAGAGTTCACCCGCGCCGCCGAGTACGACCTGCTGTACGGACTGACCGGCCTCGGCGCCCACCTGCTCAAGCGCGACCCGCGCGGCGACACCCTGCACGACGTCCTCGCCTACCTCGTCCGCCTCACCGAACCGCTGCCCGGCACCGACCTTCCCGGCTGGTGGGTCCGCTACGACCCGGCGGGACGCACCTCCGCCGCCTTCCCCCACGGCCACGGCAACCTCGGTCTCGCCCACGGCATCACCGGACCCCTCGCCCTCCTCGCCCTCGCCAAACGCGCCGGAGCCCTCGTCGAGGGCCACACTGACGCCATCCTGCGCATCCTCCAGTGGCTCGACAACCTGCGGCAGAGCGGCCCGTCCGGGCCCTGGTGGCCGCAATGGGTCACCGCCGACGAACACCGCCTCGGCGCGATCATCCAGGCTGGCCCGCCCCGGCCCAGCTGGTGCTACGGCGTCCCCGGCCAGGCCCGCGCCCAGCAACTCGCCGCCATCGCCCTCGGCGACGCCCACCGCAAGCGCGCCGCCGAGCACGCCCTGCTGCGATGCATCACCGACCCCGCCCAGCTCGCCCGGATCAGCGACGCCGGACTGTGCCACGGAGCTGCCGGCCTCCTGCACACCGTCCACCGCGTCGCCCAGGACGCCACCAGCCCGGGCCAGTTCACCGCCCACTTGCCCGCCCTGCGCGTCCTCCTCCACGCCCGGGCCCCCGCCCGCGAACCCGGGTTGCTCGACGGCACCGCCGGAGTCCGCCTCGCACTGCACGCCACCGACCGCGGCGGCACCCCCGCCACTGGCTGGGACGCCTGCCTCCTCCTGTCCTGATCGCCCCCGCCCTGAGAAGCCGCCCCATGGTTCACCCCACCGCACACCCCCAGCTGGAACGGTCGATCCTGGCCGTCCTCACCGGTACCAGCGTTGCCGAAGCGGCCACCGGCGCCGGCATCCCCGCCGCCGACCTCGCCGTGGCGGCCGAGACCTACCGCTGCGCCGGGCGCAGCGCCATCGCGGCCCCGCCCGACACCTGGGTCCACGTCAACATCCAGCCCACCGACTGGCCCGGTGCCGAGACGCAGATCGCCCTTCGCCTCGCCCCTGCCCTGCGCCGTGCCGAGGCCCGGGGCAGCGTCACCATGTGGTGGTACGTCCGCAAACACCCCTACTGGCGACTGCGACTTCACTCCGGACCGGACAACAACCCGGCGACGCTACGGATCAGTCTGGCCTTGCTCCTCGACCGGCTCCGGGACGAAGGGGCGATCGCCGCCTGGTCGCACGGCATCTACGAACCCGAGACCGCCGCCCTCGGCGGCCCCCTGGGCGTCGATGCCGCCCACGCCCTCTTCCACACCGACAGCCGCGCCATCCTGCTCGAAGCCCTCCGCACCCACCACGGCCAGCAGGCCGCCCCGTCGATCGGGCGCCGCGAACTGTCCATCCTGATGTGCAGCGCGATGCTGCGCGCCGCCGGCCAGGAGTGGACCGAACAAGGTGACGTCTGGGCGCGGGTCGCAGCGATGCGCCCGGGCGCGGCCGAACCGGGCACCGAATCAGCGCCCGCGATCGCCGACAAGATCGGCGTGCTGCTGGCCGCCGACACGATCGCCATGACCGGACCCGGCCAGTTCCTCGACACGGCAGCGGACCGCATCCACGCCTTCGCCCACGCGGGCAGCGACCTCGCCGGCGCCGCACACCACGGAGGACTCACCCGCGGGCTGCGCGCCGTCCTCGCGCACATGGTCGTCTTCCACTGGAACCGCGCCGGGATACCCACGGCAGACCAAGCGCTCCTCGCCCGTGGGGCCCGCAGCCACATCCTCGGTGCCCCCCGCGCACATCCCGCCCGACCCCACCCGTGGACCAGCCGAGCAGCCGTTCCCAGCACAAGTGAGCCGATGAACACTGTGCGCAGGGCAGGGGGATCGGCTATCGAACTCCCGTCCCGGGCTGTTGATTGAGGTCCATCCCGCCCGGGGCGGGGTACTACCTCTGCCGCACGGCAGGTTCCCGCTGCGCCCTCGGGTGCAGCGGGAACAGCACCATCCCTACAAGCCGAACCGAGAAGGGACGCTGACCATGGGAGACGAGAACAAGGGTGGGCCGAACGACGGTAGGGGCGGCGGGCACGCCAAGCCCGGCTCGCCGGCCATCGGCCCGAACCCCTCGAAGGACGGCCAGCAGCCGACCCCGGCACCGAAGCACAAGAAGAGTTGACCCCCGAACAGCAGCGGGCCGCACTGGTGGCGGCGCTCACCGACGCCGGTTCCCTGCCCGCCGAATGGGCTCCGGCCGTGGCGGCCGTGCCGCGACACGAGTTCCTCCCCGACACCATCTGGGCGGACGAGGATGGCGGCGACACCGAGTGCAGCCGGACCAAGGAACCCGAGCGGTGGATGCGGCTCGCCTACAGCGACCTGCCGATCGTCACGCAGTGGGACGACGGTGCCGGGGACGGCGACCACCGTACTCCCACGTCGTCGGCATCCATGCCCACCATGGTGGCCGAGATGCTGTCCGACCTGGACGCGGTCCCCGGGCATCGGGTGCTCGAAATCGGGACGGGCACCGGCTACAACGCGGCCTTGTTGGCGCATCGCCTGGGCGCCGAAACGGTGTCCACCGTCGAGGTGGACGCGCAGGTCACCGCGCAAGCCCGCACCGCACTTCGCCGGACCGGCTACACCCCCGAAGTCGTGTGCGGGGACGGCGCGCTCGGGTGGGGCGCACGCGCCCCGTACGACCGGATCATCTCCACCGTGTCACTGCGGGACATCCCGCCCGCCTGGGTAGCTCAGACCCGGCCGGGCGGGGTGATCGTCAGCCCCGTCTCGCCGCTGCTGGGCGGCGGGGCGATCGTGCGGCTCACAGTGGGCGGCGACGGGACGGCGAGCGGTCCGTTCACCCGATCGGCGGCGTTCATGATGCTGCGGCAGCAGCGCTACCAGGGCACTCCGGTGGACGACTACCTGCCGGGTGAATGGCCGGGCGACTCCGGGCAGTCCTGGACGAGCCTCGACCCCGAAGCCATCGGGGGCGACTGGCTCGCGCAATTCGCCTGCGCCCTCGCCCTGCCGGACGTGTACTACCGGCGGAACGAGTTCGGTGACGGCGGCTGGACGTGGTGGCTGTTCGACACGGCCGTCACGTCCTGGGCAACGGTCGACTCCGTGCCCGGGGAATCCCGGTTCGAGGTCCGCCAGTCCGGGCCCCGGCAACTGTGGGACGAGACGGAGGCCTCCTACACCCGGTGGACGGCCGCCGGACGCCCCGGCTACGAGCGGTACGGGCTCACGGTGTCACCTGCCGGACAGGCCGCTTGGTTGGACGAGCCCGGCAATCCCCTCCCGGGGCACCGCAAGTAGAGCGGTAGCTGGGGGCGTGGGGTTCCAAGCGATTGGCACCGCTTGTCTCCCCGCGCCCCCGCTCGCACAGAGCGGGGATCGGCTCCGGGCCGGGTCAGCAGTTCGGAACGGGGTCGGTCTCGCTGGCGGCCTCCGCCGGGCCCCGCGAAGGATTGGCCAGCGAGGGCGGCCCTGCGGAAGTGGCTGCCGGGAAACCGATTAGGTGATCGCCGTCTGGTGCCGTACGGTCGGTACTACCGACGCGGGGTGGAGCAGCTCGGTAGCTCGCTGGGCTCATAACCCAGAGGTCGCAGGTTCAAATCCTGTCCCCGCTACCACGAACGCCGAAGGGGCGGACGCGCACTGCGCGTCCGCCCCTTCGGCGTTCTTCGCATCGCCGACTCGGCCGCCCACCAACGGCGAAGTCGGGCCGGGGGCGGTGGTGTCCGGGCGGCGTCGGGTCAGCGGCCGATCAGGGACTCGGGGCGGATGGGTAGTTCGCGGACCCGGATGCCGGTGGCGTGGTGCACGGCGTTGCTGATCGCCGCCGCCGTGCCCACGATGCCGAGTTCGCCGATCCCCTTGGAGCCCATCGGGTTGAGGTGGGGGTCGGGGTCGTCGATCCAGTGCGCGTCGACGGCGGTGACGTCGGCGTGTGCGGCGACGTGGTAGGCGGCCAGGTCGCGCTCGACGTGCCCGCCGAAGGACGGATCGGTGGTGCTGTGCTCCAGCAGGGCCATCGACAGCCCCATGATCATCGCGCCGGTCAGCTGGCTCCGCGCGGCCAGCGGGTTGATGACGCGTCCGGCCGCGAACACCCCGAGCAGGCGGCGCACCCGTACCTCGGCGGTGTCCTGGTCGACCTGGACCTCGGCGAACTGCGCGCCGAAGGCGTGCCGCGCGTACTCCTGGCCGGTGCTCTCCACCTCCTCGGCGGTGTCGGCGTGTCGGGTCAGCCCGTCGGAGGGTGGCCGCCCGCCGTGCTCGGCCAGTGCCGTGCGCAGTTCCTCGCAGGCCCGGTGCACGGCCCATCCCCAGGAGGCGGTGCCGGAGGAGCCGCCCGCCAGCGGCGCCTTCGGCAGGTCGCTGCGGCCGATCCGCAGCTCGACGCGCCCGGGTGCGACCCGCAGGGCGTCGGCGGCGATCCGCACCAGCGCGGTGCGCGCCCCGGTGCCGATGTCGGTGGCATTGACCCGCAGCAGGAAGCTTCCGTCGGGGCGGGCGTGCGCCTCCGCGGTCGCGGGACCGACCAGCACGGGGTAGGTCGAGGCCGCCACACCCGTGCCGAGCAGCAGCCGGCCGTCCCGCCGGACACCGGGGCGGGGGTCGCGGTCGGCCCAGCCGAAGCGCCGGGCGCCCTCGCGCAGACACTCGACCAGGCGGCGGCTGCTGAACGGCTTCCCGCTGTCCGGCTCGAACGCGGGTTCGTTGCGGATCCGCAGCTCGACGGGGTCGAGGTCGCAGGCCAGGGCCAGTTCGTCCATGGCGGACTCGAGCGCGAACATGCCGGGGCACTCACCGGGCGCCCGCATCCAGGAGGGGGTGGGCACGTCGAGCCGGGCGACCCGGTGGACGGTGCGGCTGTGCGGTGCGGCGTACATCATCCGGGCGGGGACGGCGGCCTGCTCGACGAATTCGCGCAGCGTGGAGCTGCGGGTGGCCACCTCGTGGGCGAGCGCCGAGATCCGGCCGGTGGTGTCGGCGCCGATCCGGACCCGTTGGACGGTGGGGGAGCGGTGCCCGACCAGGTCGGCGAGCTGGGCGCGGGCCAGGCAGAGCTGGACCGGCCGTCCGACCGCACGGGAGGCCAGCGCGGCCAGCACCGTGGGCGCCCGGGTGGTGCCCTTGGAACCGAAGCCGCCGCCGACGTGCTCACTGACCACCAGGACGTCCTCGGCGCGCAGGCCGAAGAGCTTCGCCAGGTTCTCCTGGCTGTTGCCGGAGCCCTGGCTGGCGTCGTGGACGGTGAGCCGGCCGCCGTCCCAGGCGGCCGTCGCGGCGTGCGGCTCCATGGGGTGGTTGTGCAGCGGCGGCAGGTGGTAGGTGGCGTCCACCTGGTGCGGGGCCGTCCGGTACGCGTTGTCGAAGTCGCCTCTGGCGCGCTCCGCGGGGTAACCGCCGTTGGCCTCCTCGGGGGTGTAGAGGCCCGGGTGGTCGGCGGTCAGCAGGACGTCGTGGGGCTCCCGGGTGCAGCTGATCCGCAGCGCGCGGGCGCCGGCCCGGGCGGCCTCCGGGGTCTCGGCGACCACCAGCGCGACCGGCTGCCCGTGATGGGCGATCCGCGCGGACTGGAGCACGGCCAGCGTCGGGTCGTCGGTCGGGGCCAGCCGCTCGGCGTTGCGGTGGGTGATCACCGCGAGGACGGCCGGGTCGGCGAGGGCGTCGGCGTCCTCGACGGCGTCCACCACGCCGCGCGCGAGCGAGGCGGTGACGAGCCAGGCGTAGGCGGTGCCGGCCGGGTGGTGGTCGGTCGCGTACCGGGCGCGGCCGGTGACCTTGTCGGGCCCCTCCACCCGGGTGAGCGAGGTGCCCCCGTGCTCCTGCTGCTCCTGGCGACCCTGGTGTTCCTGGTGTTCCTGGCGGTCCTGGTGAGCCGTCATCCGAGGTCCTCCTGCTGCGGTGTGAGGTCGGCGAGGACCCGTACGGCGACCTCGCGTGCCAGCGGCACCTTGAACGCGTTGTCCCGCAGCGGCCGGGCGGCCGCCAGTTCGGCGTCCAGCGCGGCCCTGAAGACCTCCTCGGTGGCGGGCTGCCCGAGCATCGCCCGCTCGGCGACCGTCGCCCGCCAGGGCTTCGCCGCCACGGCGCCGAGTGCCAGTGCGACCCGTGCCACCCTCCCCTCGCGCGCCACGAGTACGGCGGCGACCGAGACGGTGGCGAAGGCGAACGAGGCCCGCTCGCGCACCTTGCGGTAGGCCGAGCGGGTGCCCGACCACGGCGGTGGCAGGTCGACCGCGGTGATCAGCTCGCCGGGGCGCAGCCCGGTCTCGCGGGCGGGGGTGTCCCCGGGCAGCCGGTAGAACTCGGTGAGCGGGCAGCAGCGGGACCCGGTCGGACCGGTCATCCGCACCTCGGCGTCCAGCGCCGTCAGTGCCACCGCGAGGTCGGACGGGTGGGTGGCCACGCAGTCCGCGGAGGCCCCCAGCACGGCCAGATCCCGGTGCACGCCCTCGCGCGCGGGGCAGCCGGAGCCGGCGACGCGCTTGTTGCACGGCTTGGTGACGTCCTGGAAGTACGGGCAGCGGGTGCGTTGGAGCAGGTTGCCGGCGGTGGTGGCGAGGTTGCGCAGTTGCCCGGACGCCCCCGACAGCAGGGCCTGGGACAGCGCGGGATAGTGCAGCCGGACCAGCGGGTGCGCGGCCAGCTCGCTGTTGGGCACCGTCGCGCCGATCCGCAGACCGCCGCCGGAGACCGGTTCCACCAGGCCGAGTGGCAGCCGGCTCACGTCCACCAGCAGCTCCGGTGCCTCCACACCGAGCTTGAGCAGGTCGACCAGGTTGGTGCCGCCGGCGAGGAACCTGGCTCCTGGGACCTGCGCGGCCAGCGCCACGGCCGAGGCGACGTCGGCGGGCCGGTGGTAGCCGAAGGGCTTCACGGGGCGACCTCCCGGACGGCGCGGACGATGCCGGGGTAGGCGCCGCACCGGCAGAGGTTGCCGCTGAGGCGTTCGCGGATCTCCGCCTCGTCCAGCGGCGACGGCGCCTGCGGGTCGGGGTCCGTCACGGCGCTCGGCCAGCCCTTCGCCGCCTCCGCGAGCATCCCGACCGCCGAGCAGAGCTGCCCGGGCGTGCAGAAGCCGCACTGGAACGCGTCGTACTCGATGAACGCCTGCTGGAGGGGGTGCGGCCGGTCGCCGCCGGCCAGGCCCTCGACCGTGGTGACGGCGGCCCCGTCCTGGGCGACCGCGAGCACCAGGCAGCTGTTCACCCGCCGCCCGTCCAGCAGCACCGTGCACGCCCCGCACTGTCCGTGGTCGCATCCCTTCTTCGCCCCCGTCAGCGCCAACCGCTCGCGCAGCAGGTCGAGCAGCGTGCGGCGGTGATCCACCTCAACGGTGTGCTGGTCACCGTTGACGGAGAGCGTGACGGTACTGGCCACATCCATGGCTTCCTCGGGGGGTCGATCGGCAGCCGACCGCGCCGGCCGGCACCGTGATGCCTTCCACCGCCGGGGCGGAGCCCGCATCCGGGGGGCCTGGAACCACCGGTTCGGTCCCGTGCGGTGGCCGCGCGGCCCTTACTTGTCTTGGGCGCCGACCAGGGGTAGTGTTCCCTAGTCGCTCGGCAGGGAGCACCGGACACGCATCGGCGCGGACGGTCCCGGGGCGGCCAATCCTCTTGAAATGCCATGTCCTGGTTCGGGCTGGGTCGCGCCTTGTCGCGGCTTGGTTCCTATTCGGCGTGTTCGTTTTATTGGATTGCGGCCGATTCGCTTTTCGGAGTGGAGATCGGCTAGAGTTTGAAACGTCGGACGGGGCGTCAAGCCGCAGAAGACACCAGCGAGTTGGATGAACGAAGCACCGGAAACGGAGCGGAAAACATCTGGTAAGCTGGGAACACGAAAGAACGAAGCGCCCGGAGGGCTCGCTGGAAGGCGACCTGAAGGAAGTGTCCGTTCCTTGAGAACTCAACAGCGTGCCAAAAGTCAACGCCAGATATGTTGACATCCCCGGCCTCAGAATCTTCTGGGGTT